>CAMCIP010000013.1 GCA_945874855.1 Brevundimonas vancanneytii | reverse complement strand
GCGCAGGGCCGAGCAGCGCTGGCCGGCGCTGCCGAAGGCCGAGCCGATGACGTCGTCGATCACCTGTTCGCGCAGGGCCGTGGTGTCGACGAACATGCCGTTCAGGCCGCCGGTCTCGGCGATGAAGGGGATGATGGGGCCCGGCCGGTTGGCCAGTCCCCGGTTGATCGCCGCGGCCGTGTCGGTGCCGCCGGTGAAGGCCACGCCGTCGACCAGGGGGTGGGCCGTCAGCCTGGCTCCCACCGTCTCGCCGCGTCCGGGCAGGAGGGCCAGCAGGTCGGCCGGCAGGCCGGCCTTGTGGAACAGGCGCACGGCCTCGGCCGCGATCAGGGGGGTCTGCTCCGCCGGCTTGGCCAGAACGCCGTTGCCGGCCGCCAGGGCCGCGGCGATCTGGCCGGTGAAGATGGCCAGGGGGAAGTTCCACGGGCTGATACAGGCAAAGACGCCGCGGCCGTGCAGGACCAGCTGGTTGATCTCGCCGACGGGACCCTTCAACTCCTGGCGCCCGCCGAACTGCTGCTCGGCCAGCATCGCGTAATAGCGGCAGAAGTCGGCGGCCTCGCGCACCTCGGCCACGCCATCGTTCAGGGTCTTGCCGGCCTCGCGGCCGAGCAGGGCCACCAGCCGGTCCATGTCGGATTCCAGCGCCTCGGCCATGGCGCGCAGCACCGGGGCCCGGCCGGCGCCCCTGCGGCGGTCCCACGCCACCTGGGCATCGGCGGCCAGCTCGGCCGCGCGGTCGACGTCGGCCTCCATGGCTTCCGAGACGTGGCCCAGCACCTGGGTCCGGTCGAAGGGGTTGGTCACATCCTGCGCCGCCGTGCCGGCCAGCAGCCTGCCGCCGACGATGGGGCCGGAGGTGAAGCGTTCGGCGTCGACCTTCTTCAGGGCGAGGGCATGCCGCTCGCGGTCGGCGGCCTGGCTGTAGTCGCGGCCGAGCGAGTTCTGGCGGTCCATATACATGTCCTTGGGCACGGGGATCTTCGCGTGGCGGTCGGGGTGGGCCTCGACGGCGGAGATGGGGTCGGCGGCGACGGCGGAGGCCGGCACCCGCTCGTCCAGCAGGGCGTGGACGAAGCTGGAGTTGGCGCCGTTCTCGAGCAGGCGGCGCACCAGATAGGGCAGCAGGTCCTCGTGACCGCCGACGGGGGCATAGGCGCGCACGGTGACGGGGCCGAAGGCCTCGCGCGCGGCGTCGTACAGGGCCTCGCCCATGCCGTGCAGGCGCTGGAACTCGATCTTCACGCCGCGGTCGGTGGCCATGCGGTGCACGGCGGCCAGGGAATGGGCGTTGTGGGTGGCGAACTGCGCATACAGGTGCGGCGCCGCCTCGATCATCATCCGGGCGCAGACGAGATAGTTCAGGTCGGTCGCGGCCTTGGTGGTGAAGACCGGATAGTCGGGGCGCCCGGCCACCTGGGCCCGCTTGATCTCCGTGTCCCAATAGGCGCCCTTGACCAGCCGGACCATCAGCCGGCGGCCGGACGTCCGGGCCAGGTCGGCGACGCGCGCGATCACCTCGGGGCCGCGCTTCTGATAGGCCTGAACCGCCAGGCCGAGGCCGGTCCAGTCGCCCAGCTCCGGCTCATGCGCCAGCCGGTCCAGCAGCTTCAGCGACAGGGCCAGACGGTCGGCCTCTTCGGCGTCCATGGTGAAGTTGATGTTCGCCGCAGCGGCGATACGGGCCAGACGCAGGACCCGGGGATAGAGCTCGTCCCAGACCCGCGGTTCGTGCGTCGCCTCATAGCGGGGCGACAGGGCTGACAGCTTGACCGAGACGCCATGGCCGACCTCGGGGCCCTGACCCCTGGCCGTCGCGCCCACGGCGGTGATGGCGTCGGCATAGATCCGCTCATAGCGTTCGGCGTCGGCAGCGGTCCGGGCCCCCTCACCCAGCATGTCAAAGCTGCACAACCAGCCTTCGCGGTTCGAGCGCCGGATCGCCGCCTCGATGGTGCGTCCGACCACGAACTGTTCGCCCATGATGCGCACCGCCGCGGCCACCGCCTCGCGAATCACCGGCTCGCCCAGCCGGCCGACGATCCGCTTCAGGAAGCCCGGCAGGTCGGTGCGCGCCTGATCGTCGACGTCCACCAGCTTGCCGGTCAGCATCAGGCCCCAGGTCGAGGCGTTGACGAACAGGCTGTCGGACTGGCCCAGATGGCCCGCCCAGTCGGCCGAGCCGATCTTCTCGGCGATCAGCCGGTCGCGGGTGTCCTCGTCCGGGGTGCGCAGCAGGGCCTCGGCCAGGCACATCAGGGCCAGCCCCTCGCGCGTGCCCAGCGAAAACTCCTGCAGGAAGCTCTCGACCACGCCCTGCTTCTTGACGCTGGCCCTCGCCCGCTCGACCAGATCGACGGCCTGGTCCAGCACGGCCGCGCGCTCGCCGGGGTTCAGGGGCGACCGGGCCAGCAGCCCCCGCACCGTCGCCGTCTCGTCCGCGAACTTGCCGTGATCCAGCGCGTCCCAATCCTGCGTCGCGGCCAGGGGCGGAGAGACATGTGCGTTCATGGCGGGCTCCATACGCCCTTTCCCCGCCCGGGGTGAAGAGCTAGACGTGGCGGCCGGATCAACGGCGGAGCCGCCCTCCACACATGCGCATCGTCCTGGCCACCGACGCCTGGGAGCCCCAGGTCAACGGCGTCGTCCGCACCCTGACCCGCATCACGGCCGAGTGCCGCGCCATGGGTCATGAGGTCGAGGTGATTGAGCCCGGCCAGTTCAAGACCATGCCGATGCCGACCTATCCGGAAATCCGGCTGGCCCTGGGCGCGGAAGAGGAGATCCGGGAGCGGCTGCGGGCCTTCGAGCCCGAGGCGGTTCATATCGCGACCGAAGGGCCGATCGGCATCGCCACGCGGCGCATCTGCGTGGAGTGGAAGCTGCCCTTCACCACCAGCTATCACACCAAATTCCCTGAGTATGTCTCGGCCCGGTTCCCAGTGCCGGTGCAGCTGGGCTATGCCTATATGAAGTGGTTCCACCGGCCGTCCGGCCGGCTGATGGTCGCCACGCCGACCCTGCGCGACGAGCTGACGGCGCACGGTTTCAGGAATGTCTCGCCCTGGACCCGCGGCGTGGACACCGAGCTGTTCAACCCCGACCTCAAGCCGATCTTCGCCGAACTGGGCGGGGCCGACTGGCCGCGCCCCTTCTTCCTGAACGTCGGCCGGGTGGCCGTGGAAAAGAACATCGAGGCCTTCCTCGAGACCGACCTGCCCGGCACCAAGATCGTGGTCGGCGACGGGCCGGCCCGGGCCGAGCTGGAAGCCAAATATCCGGAGGCGAAATTCCTCGGCGCCCGTTTCGGCAAGGAGCTGGCGCGCTGCTTCCGGGACGCCGACGTCTTCGTCTTCCCATCCTGGACCGACACCTTCGGCCTGGTCATCCTGGAGGCCATGGCCACGGGCACGCCGGTGGCCGCCTATCCGGCCCATGGACCGATCGACATCATTCCGGGATCAGGGGCCGGGGCCATCGACGACGATCTGCGGACCGCCTGCCTGCAATGCCTGGATATCGAGCGGACGGCCGTGCGCGCCTATGCGGAGAAGTTCAGCTGGCGCGCCTCGGCCGAAGAGTTCGTGCACAATCTGCAGCCCTATCCCGAGCCCGAGCGAGGCCGGTTCTGGCGCCGCCTGCGCCGGATCACGCGACTGAGGCGACGGGCCGCCGCGGCCTGATCCGCGCGCCTATTCGCCCGGGCGCGTCATGGGTGTGCGGGCCCGCACGGCCGCGCGCTGGGCCACCAGCTCCGGTTCCGGCAGGGTGACCAGACCCCGATCCTGCAGATAGCCGCCCTTGCCCGAGGCGGCGTCCGACAGATACTCGATCATGAAGAGATCCAGCCCCGGCGTGACGCCGATGTGGGCGACCTTCACATAGATGAACATCGACCGCGAGATCGGATAGGCGCCCGAGGCGATGGTCTCGAAATTCGGGGCGACGCCGTTGACGGTGGCGGCCTTCACCGTGTCCGAGTTCTGCTCGAGGAAGGAATAGCCGAAGACGCCCACCGCGCCCGGCGTGCGGGTCAGGGTCTGGACGATGGCGTTGTCGTTCTCGCCGGAATCCACCCAGACGCCGTCTTCGCGCAGGGTATGGGCCAGGGCCTCGAAGGCGTCCTCATCCCGCTCCGCCAGGGCCGCCAGCGCGGGCACGGCCTTGGCCGCGGGCGTCATGCCCAGCTCCAGCCAGCTGTCGCGCGTGCCCGAGGTCGGCGGCGGGCCATAGACCAGGATGCGCACGTCCGGCAGGCCGGCCCGGACCTGGGACCAGGTGGTGTTCGGATTGGTCACGAAGCCCGATCCGCCCGGCACCTGTTTGGCCAGGGCCAGATAGATGTCGGACGCCTGCAGGTCATAGCTGGCGCCGTTGCGGGCGTTGGCGATGACCAGACCGTCGTAGCCGATCCGGATCTCGATGATGTCGGTCACGCCGTTGGCGGCGCACATGTCGAACTCCGACGCCTTCATGCGGCGCGAGGCATTGGCGATGTCCGGCGTGGCCGGGCCAATGCCCTGGCAGAAGGCCTGGATGCCGCCGCCGGTGCCGAGGCTTTCGACCCGCGGCATGGCGAAGTCGTTGGCGCGCGAGAAATTCTCCGCCACCCGGGTGGTGAAGGGGAAGACGGTCGAGGACCCGGCCGCCCAGATGCCCTCGCGCGTGCCGCCCCCGCCCTGATCGCAGGCGGACAGGCAGGCCAGGGCGGCGACGGCGACGGACAGGGAACGGATCATCTTCACGGCGGACTCGGCTGGGGCGGGACGGATCCGCTTAGAGCAGACGTTTGCGCATGGCCTGTGACAACAGGTCGATCAGGGTCACGGCGATGACGATGATGATGACCACGGCCGACACATCGCGGAAGGCGAAGCTGTTCATCCGGTCGAACAGCACCTGGCCGATGCCCCCGGCCCCGATCAGGCCGAGGACGGTCGCCGACCGGCTGTTGGATTCGAAGCGATAGAGGGCGAAGCTGGTCCACAGGGGGGCAACCTGGGGGATCACGCCCCAGACGATCTCGTGCAGCTTGGTCGCCCCCGTGGCGCGCACGCCCTCGACAGGCCCCTTGTCGATCGACTCCACGGCCTCGGAAAACAGCTTGGCCAGGACCCCGGCGGTGTTCAGCGTGATGGCCAGGACGCCGGCAAGCGGCCCGAGACCGACCACGACCACGAACAGCAGGCCGATCACGAGATCGGGGATGGAGCGCAGCAGGTTCATCACCCAGCGCACCGGCTGGACCACCCAGAAGGGCGCGATATTGCGCGCCGCCGCCAGACCCATGGGCACGGCCAGGATCACGGCCAGGAAGGTGCCCCACAGGGCGATCTGGACCGTCTCGCCCATCTTTTCGACGTACAGCTGCCAGTCGGCGAAATTCGGCCGCAGCAGGCCCTGGCCGATGGTTTCGACATTGGCGGCGTCGGTGAACAGTTTGGACAGATTGCCCAGGTCGACGGCGTCGACGCTGTAGACCAGAAGGGCGGCGACCCCGCCCCAGATCAGCACGTCCAGGGCCCAGGCCCCGAGCGACTTCGCCGGAGGCGGCGGGATGGTCGCGGGGCCCGCCGTCGGGGTCAGGGGTGGACTCAAGGCTGGACCTCACGCTTCGCCCTGAGGGCATTCAGGTCCGCCTCGGCCGCCGTCGCCGCGGCCTGATCCCCCTTGGCGCGGGCCTCCTGCAGCTTCTGGTCGGCGACCATCTCGCGCACGGGGTCCAGATAGGAGTCGTCGGCCGCGCGGAAGGCCGAATAGTTCAGACCGGCCAGAACCGCCTTCTGGCGATCGGCCTCGGTCCCCGTGCCCTGGCCGTAGCCCAGGAAGAAGCCGCGGATCTTCTCCTTCAGTGCCGGCTCCAGGTCCTCGCGCACCACGATGCCGGACTCAGGGATGGGCGGCGAGGTCCAGATCTCCTCGATCTGGGCGGCGATCTGCGGGTTCTGACGCTTCAGGAAGACGGTGTTGACGGTGTTGGAGGTGGCCACGTCCAGCACGCCCGAGGCCACGCCGAAGGCATTGGCCTGATGGTTGGCCGAGCGGACGGTGCGGAAGCAGTCGGCCGGCACGACGCTGCGCGGATTGAACAGGAAGGTCATGGGGGCCAGCGTGCCCGAGGTCGACTGGGCGTCGCCGATGCCGAAGTCGTGCCGCTTGCCGCAGGCCAGGACGTCGTCCAGCGTGATGCCCGAGCCGGCCTTGACGATGAGGGTCGACTGATAGCTGTCGCGGCCTTCCGGATCGACGATGCGGGCCACCACCTCGCCCTTGGCGCGATCGATGGCCTCGATGGCCGGCTTGGCCGAGAACCAGGCCACATGGGTCTGGGCGCTCTCCATGGCCTGGACCAGGATGGTGTAGTTCGAGCCGAAGAAGGGCTTGACCGGAACGCCGATGGCCGCGGCCATGTCGTCAAGCAGCGGCTGCCACAGCGGCCCGGCGGAGGCCTGACCCTCGGCCGACAGGATGGAGAAGATCAGCTCGGCCGGCGACAGGGCGTCGGTGGCCGGCGCCGCCTGCTCGCCACCGCAGGCCACCAGGGGCAGGGCGGCGCCGGCGGCGAGCAGGGCGCGACGGGAAAGGGCGATTCGGCTCATGGCTGGGTCTCCCAGAAGGCGTCCTCGAACTCGGGACCGTAGATGTCGATCAGGATCTTCGTGTCCAGGCCGGCGGCCGGGCCGTCATAGACGATCTTGCCGGCCTTCAGCGCCACGACGCGTTCGCAGTATCTGATGGCGTAGTCGACCTGGTGCAGGGTGACGATCACCCCCAGACCGTCGCGGCGGTTCAGTTCGACCAGCAGGTCCATGACCCGACGGGCCGAGACCGGGTCGAGCGAGGCGACCGGCTCGTCGGCCAGAATGGCGCGGGCCCCCTGGACGATGGCGCGGGCGATGGCGCCGCGCTGTTGCTGGCCGCCCGACAGGGTGTTGGCGCGCTGGGCGGCATAGTCGGCCACGCCGACCCGGTGCAGGGCCGCCATGGCCGCCTTCCGGTCCGCCGAGGGCCACAGGCCGAGGACGCCCCGCCAGCCGGCGATCCGGCCCAGCGCCCCCAGCATGACGTTGGAGAACAGCGACAGCCGCCCGACGAGGTTGAACTGCTGGAAGATCATGCCGACCCGCGCGCGGCTGCGGCGCACCCCTCCGGCGACCCGGCCGTCCTTCTGCACCGTCTCGCCGAACACCTCGATCACGCCCTTGCCGGCGTCGATGGGCTGAAGCCCGGTGATGGAGCGCAGCAGGGTGGACTTGCCCGAGCCGGAGGGTCCGATCAGGGCCACCATCTCGCCGGCGGCCACGGTGAGGGACACCCCGTCCAGCGCCTTGCGGGCGCCGAAGGTCTTGGAGACGTCCCGGACGGACGCCACGGCTGCGGCGGATTGAACCATGTTGCGGCGTCGACTTCGAAGCGGCGCCGCGCACCCGCCGCGGCGTGTCTTAATGACATGTCGCGCGCGACCGCGTCCAGCGTGGCGGCGCATTCGGGGCCACGACGGCCCTGCCTCCGGTCGCAGCCGGCAGGACATTTCGTCAGAACCGGGAAGAGTCAGGCCCTGTCGGGGTTTGGCGGGCTCTTCGCCGCGAAAAAACCGCTTTACATGACAGTCGCGTGACCGCATATGGCCGCTTCCGGCGGACCCCGTAGGTCTGATGTTTGCGCTGCTAACGCCGGTCTGGGTTTCACAACTAACAGGGGGTTACGTGAATTGCGCACGTACCAGTTTCCCCTGGACCTGGTCCGCGAGCGGTCCCCTGAACGTCCCGTCGCCCTCGTGCGACCGCGTTCGGTATCCGTAGCGGCGCGCTGGTTCCAGGATAATCTCAAGGCCGACGTCTTCTATGCGGTGAAGGCCAATCCCTCGCGCTGGGTCATCGAGACCCTGGTCGAGGCAGGCGTCACCGGCTTCGACGTGGCGTCCCTCGCCGAGATCGAGCTGGTCCGCGCGGTCAGCCCCGACGCGCGCCTGGCCTTCATGCATCCGGTCAAGAGCCGAGGCGCGATCACGCGTGCCTATTTCGAGCATGGCGTGCGCACCTTCGCGCTCGACAGCCAGGACGAGCTGGCCAAGATCCTGGACGCCACGGGCGGTGCCACGGATCTGAACCTGCTGGTCCGCATGACGGTGTCGGCAGACGGCGCGGCCTATTCCCTGTCCGGCAAGTTCGGCGTCACCATCGATCAGGCCCCGGCCCTTCTGCTGGCCACGCGTCAGGCGGTCGTCGACGGCCTGATGGGCGTCTGTTTCCACGTCGGATCGCAGTGCATGCGTCCGTCCGCCTATGAGGCCGCCATGGCCCAGGTCGGCCGGGCCATCGCCCGCGCGGGCGTGTTCGTGGACATCGTCGACGTCGGCGGCGGCTTCCCGTCGGTCTATCCGGGCATGGTCCCGCCGGACATGCAGGAATACGCCGACGCCATCCATCGCGGCTTCAACGAGATGCCGGTGTCGGAAACGACCGAGCTCTGGTGCGAGCCCGGCCGGGCGCTGGTGGCCGAGTCGTCCTCGGTGCTGTGCCGGGTCGACCTGCGCAAGGGCGACGCCCTGTATCTGAACGACGGCAGCTATGGCTCGCTGTTCGACGCCACCCATTCGCGCTGGCCCTTCCCGACCAAGCTGGTTCGGGACGGCGACAGCTCCGGTGAGCTCAAGCCCTTCCGCTTCTACGGCCCGACCTGTGATTCCATCGACCATATGCCGGGACCGTTCTGGCTGCCGGCCGATGTACAGGAAGGCGACTTCATCGAGATCGGCATGCTGGGCGCCTATGGTGTCGCAATGTCGACCGGCTTCAACGGCTATGGCGAACACGACATCGCCGCGGTCGGGGACGCCCCGATGGCCTCGCTTTACGGCCTGGCGCCCCGCTCGATCCCGACCGTGCGCACCACGGCCGAGGAGCAGGCCCGCAAGGTCGTGCGTCTGTCGCGGCCCAAGGGCAAGGCGGGTCAGCGCAAGCAGCGTCGGCGCTGAATCGTCACTGACGCGGTGTAATCAGCAGCGGCCCGTCGCTCCGTCCGGGCCGCTGCTTCCTTTTGGCGACGGGCGCTCAAAAACAGGGACACCCTTGCTATGAACGCTCCCGTTCAGACCAACCAGAAGGCCCAGCTGCTCCAGAACGTCGTGGAGCACGTCGACATCACCTCGTTCGACGCGCGGCCGATCATCGACAGCATGCGCAAGATGTCGTTCTCGAGCCGCGACACGGCCCGGGCCGCCGATATCTTCAACATGGCGCTGGAAGACACGGCCTGCTCGCCGTGGCTGATCCTGGCCGGATCGACCTCGGCCGGCGGCTGCATGCATGTGTACCGCGACATGGTGAAGTTCGGCATGATCGACGCCGTGGTCGCCACCGGCGCCTCGATCGTCGACATGGACTTCTTCGAGGCGCTGGGATTCAAACACTATCAGGCCGCTGGCCCGGTGGACGACAATGTCCTGCGCGAAAACTACATCGACCGGATCTACGACACCTATATCGATGAGGAAGAGCTCCAGGCCTGCGATCACACCATCCTGGAAATCTGCAACGCCCTGGAGCCGCGCGGCTATTCCAGCCGCGAGTTCATCTGGGAGATGGGCAAGTGGCTGAGCGAGGGCAATGCGAAGAAGCCCGGCAGCCTGATCCAGACCGCCTATGAAGAAGGCGTGCCGATTTTTTGCCCGGCCTTCGTCGACTCTTCGGCCGGCTTTGGCCTGGTCAAGCACCAGAAGGAGCGGATTGCCGAGGGCAAGCCCTATCTGATGATCGACGCGGTCGCCGACTTCCGCGAACTGACCGACATCAAGATCGCGGCGGGCACCACCGGCCTGTTCATGGTCGGCGGCGGCGTGCCCAAGAATTTCGCGCAGGACACGGTCGTCTGCGCCGAAATCCTGGGCATTGAGGCGGACATGCACAAATATGCCGTCCAGATCACGGTCGCCGACGTGCGCGACGGGGCCTGCTCCTCGTCCACGCTCAAGGAGGCCGCGTCCTGGGGCAAGGTGGACACCACCTTCGAGCAGATGGTGTTCGCCGAGGCGACCACGGTCGTGCCGCTGATCGGCTCCGACGCCTATTGGCGCGGGGCCTGGAAGACCCGCCAGAAGCCGCGCTGGGCCAAGCTGTTCGCCAAGGGCTGACGAGCCACCCGGGCACAGGGATCGCCGGGACTGCGACCCGAGGATCCCTGTTCCCCTCACGCCCGCTCCGGACACCGGCACGGATCCGTCTGGCGGCTGGTCCCGTCACTGGCGTGCCTTGCTGGCGCCTCGAGTCTGGGCCAACGTGCGGGTCCGTTCACGAAAGAGACCTTTCGAATGAAGGCGATCCGCGCCGTCCTGACCGTCGTCTGCCTTTCGGTCCTGTCGGGCTGTGGCGCGGACGAACCCGTAGCGACCGCGGCCCCCTCCGGGACACCGGCTGACGTGGCGGCCCCCGGGGTTGCCGCCCCTTCCGCACCGCCGGGACGACCCGCCGCACCGAGGGCTCCGGCCTTCGCCGTGGTGCCGATCGACGGCGCGCCGGACGGGCCCGCCGTCACGGCCGACGGCCCGGACGGGCCGGGCGGGATGCTGACCTATGTCACGGCCGCAGCCCCCGACGCGGCCGTCGACTTCCATCGCCGCCATGCCGAATCCGCCGGACTGGCCACCGTGATGACCATGAATCAGGGCGAGGCCCGGGCCTATGGCGCAGCGGCCCAGGACGGGTCGGGGGCCGGCCTGCAGGTGGTGGCCTCCCCCGTGGCCGCCGAGACCGGAGGCGCCGCCACATCCGTGACCCTGACGTGGACCGCCGGCGGCTGATCCTGACCGGCGCGGCGGGCCTTGTGTCCGCCTGCGCCAGACCGGCCCCTGCGACACCGCCGGGACCGGCGGGCGACGACCGCCTGCTGTTCGCCCAGGCCCATCTGGAACTGCGCCCGGAACTGGCGGCCCAGCATTTCGACTGCGCGATCGGCGCGCGGCTCACGGCGCGGCCGCTGCCCGGCCTGATCGGGGCGTTCCAGGCGCTGGCCGAGGCGGTGGCGGTTCGCATCCCGCGCGACATGGGCCCGGCCTCCGGCGGGGTCTGCATCCGCCTGCTTCCCGGCGAGGGGGTCCAGCGGGGGCCGTCGCGCCGCGCCGCCATGGTCGAAGCCTATGCCCAGGCCCTTCGCCACCTCGCGCCCGACCGGGACGCCGCGATCGCCGCGCGCGCCGGCGACGTCGCCGAGGCGGAGGTTCTGTGCGGCCTCGCCGGCCGTTCTGACGTCGATCAGGGGCGGTTCGCCGGACGGGAAGCGTTCGACCTCCTGTTCCAGACCCGACCGGCCTTCCGCACCCTTATGGACCAGGCGACCGTCGAGGTCTCCGGGGCGCGGCGCGATCCGGTCGAGAGCCCGGCCTGCGCGGCCGAGCGGCACAGCCTCAGCCCCCTGCCGGACGCGGGCTGACCAGCGGGCCGTACAGGTCGGTCCTCCGGTCCCGGAAGAAGCCCCAGGCAGCGCGGTGGCGATCGAGGAAGTCGAGGTCGAACCGGTGCACCAGCACCCCCTCCTCCGCCCGGTCCAGGCTTTCGACCAGGTCGCCGCGGTGGTCGGCGATGAAGCTGGACCCGTAGAAGGTCTGGCCGACCTCGGTCACCTGTTCCGTGCCGATCCGGTTGGCGCCGACGACCGGCACGACGTTGGACACGGCATGTCCCTGCATGGCGCGGCGCCAGGGCTCGGCCGTGTCCAGCTCGCCATCGTGCGGCTCCGAGCCGATGGCGGTCGGATACATCAGCACCTCGGCCCCCATCAGCATCATGGCCCGGGCGGTTTCCGGATACCACTGGTCCCAGCAGATGCCGACGCCGACCCGGCCGTGACGGGTGTTCCAGACCTTGAAGCCGGTGTCGCCGGGCCGGAAATAGTATTTCTCCTGATAGCCGGGGCCGTCAGGGATGTGGCTCTTGCGATAGACGCCCAGGGCCCGCCCGTCGGCGTCCAGCATGACCAGGCTGTTGAAATAGTGGGGTCCCTCGCGCTCGAAAATGGAGACGGGAATGGCCACGCCCAGCTCGGCCGCCACGGGCTGCAGGGCGGTGACGCAGGGATGCTCCGCCCACGGATGGGCCTCGGCGAACCACCGCTCCTCCTGGCTGACACAGAAGTACGGCCCCTGAAACAGCTCCGAGGGCAGGATGACCTGCGCGCCCTTGCCGGCCGCCTCGCGCACGAAGTCGATCGTCCTGTCGATGTTGGCCTGCAGGTCCTCGCCATAGGCGGTCTGGATCGCGGCGACGCTGATGGTGCGGGGCATCAGGCGGGCTCCTGCTGGGAGATGCAGTGGAAGGAGCCCCCGCCGGTCAGGATGGCGATCGACGGCAGGGGGAGGATGTCCCGGTCCGGAAAGACGGTCCCCAGGCCCTGACAGACCAGATCGGCGGCGCGGGCGTCGCCATAGGTCGGCACGATGACGGCCCCGTTGGCGATCAGGAAATTCATGTGGCTGGCCGGGATCGGCCGCTCGTCCCCGTCGCCGACGAAGCCGGGCGACGGCAGGGGCAGGAGGCGAAGCCGGCGACCCTCGGCGTCGGTCACGGACAGCAGGGCGCGGGTGACCTCGGCGTAGACCTCGTCATTGGGGTCGCCGCGGCCCCAGGCCACGGGATGGGCGACCACGCCCGGCGCGACGAAGCGGGCGAGGTTGTCGACGTGACCGTCGGTATGGTCGTTGAGCAGGCCGTCGCCCAGCCACAGCACCTTGCGCGCGCCCAGGGCCGCAGCCAGGGCGGCCTCGGCCTCGGCCTCGGTCCAGCCGGGATTTCGGTTGGGGTTCAGCAGGCACTGGCGGGTGGTCAGGACCGTGCCGTCCCCGTCGTGGTCCAGCGCCCCGCCTTCCAGCACCACGTCATGCCGGTCCAGCGGCACGCCCGCCGCCGCCGCGATCTGGTCGGCCACGGTGTCGTCGTGCGCCAGCTCATATTTGCCGCCCCAGCCGTTGAAGCGGAAGCCGGCCGCGCGGGTCGAGCCGGCGCCGAAAATGGGTCCGGTGTCGCGCAGCCAGATATCGCCGAAGCGGCCGTCCAGCACCTCGACCCCGACCACGCCCATGAACCGCGTCCGTGCGTCGCCGAGGACCTCGGGCTTGCCGACCATCAGCCGGACCTGCTCCCGGCCCGGGCCGGCGAGCGCGCGCACCAGGGCCTCCACCTCGGCCTGGGCGGGGGCGAGATTGTCCTCCCAAAGCTCGGCATGGCTCGGCCAGCCGACCCACATGGCGCGGTGCGGCGACCATTCGGCGGGGAGGGGAGCGGTCAGGGTCATGGGCGGGCGGAGATCCAGGGCAGAGGACCGCGCCATATGGCCATGGACGCCGCCGCATTCAACGGCTGCGTTCAGACCGCGCCTCCCTGGGGTGCGGGCGGCGCGCTCAAGACGCGCGCGTCCGCGGCACGAGCGGTCGCGCCGCAAAGAAAAAGGGCGGCCCGTTTCCGGACCGCCCCCAATCTTCAGCCGGACGTTCGACTTAGAACGTGGTGCCGAGGGTGATCATGGCCGTGCGCGGCGAACCTTCCGAGCCGGTGCGGAAGCCGCTGTTGCCGGTCGAGATGTTCGCCTGATAGCGCTCGTCGAACAGGTTGGTCACGTTCAGCTGCACGAAGGCGTTCGAGATGCCGAAGGTGTCCGTCAGGTCGTAGCGGGCGTCCAGGTCGAACACCGTGTACTCCGGGAACACCTCGTCGTTGATGTCGGTCGAGAAGCGACGGCCCACGTACTTGCCCTGGAGACCCAGGTTGAAGTCAGGTGTCACCTGCCAGTCGACCCGACCGGCGAAGGTCCAGTCCGGCGTTTCCACAATGGTCTTGCCCGCGGTGGCAAGGAAGGTGGTCGGTCCCGTCTGGATGTTGTCCTGGACCTCGCTGTCATTATAGGCGGCCGAGAGATAGGCGGAGAAGCCGTCGAACAGCTCATAGCCGACCTGGGCGTCGAAGCCCCACTGCTCCACATCGCCGAGGTTTCGGTCGATGAACTCGTTGAAGAAGGGCGAGGCCGGGTCCAGATCGCGCGACGAGACGATGCGGTTCTGGAAGCTGGTCTGCCACACGGCCACCGAGACGATCGAGCCGGCGGCGGCATAGCGATAGCCAAGGTCGAACGACTGGCTGGTCTCCGGCAGAACCGTGCTGTAGCTCAGCGAGCCGTCCGCGTTGCGGGCGGGCTGGTACAGGTTGTCCGTCCGCGGCGCCGACAGACCTTCGGCATAGCTGGCGTAGATGCTGTGGCCGTTGCCGAAGCGGAAGTTGGCGTCGACGTTCGGCAGGATCTCGTCATACGACAGGGTGGTGGAGTAGGGCGCGATCCACTCGGTCGTGCCGGTCGAGGCGAACCGCACGTTGCCGTTCGCCAGGGTGACGGTCGGCGTTTCGCTGGTGCAGCGCACCGTCGAGCGGCCGTCCTGCGAGAAGCAGTACTGGTTCAGCTCACGGGTGAACTCCGGGGCGCGGGCACCGATGCGGACGGTCAGGGCGTCGTCGAAGAACTGGCCGCGATACTCGACGGCGAACTGCTGCAGTTCAGCGATCGAGGCGCGGTCACGGCTGCGGAAGTGGTAGCCGTCGACGGCCAGAACGCGATCACCCGGGCTGCCGTAGAGGCGCTGGCCGCCGAAGACGTTCAGGGGCTCGGAGAACTGGGTGAACCGGGTGGCCTCGCCGGTCTGGCGGTGGCGGCCGTAGTCGATCGTATAGGCGACGCGGAAGCGGTGGTCGTCGTTGACGTCCCAGATCAGCGAGCTGGTCACGCCATAGCGGTTCGTATTGGTGTTCGACGGGGTGTAGAGGCCGACGGTGTCGAGCGTGTCGCCGTCGCCGTTCAGGTCGACGCCGACCGGGCCGGCGCGATCCAGGCGGTCGTCGCGCTCCGAGACGGTGGAGAAGCCGCCGCCGTTGGCCATGACGAACTGGTAGGACGGGTCGAAGGTGAAGCGCAGGCTGTCGGTCAGGCCGTAGCTGAACTGGCCGCGGATGTTGCCCGTGTTCGACGGGTTGATGCGCAGGCCGTGGTAGTTGGTGCAGCTGCCCGTGGCCGTGGTGCCATTGGAGAGGATGCGGGTCGAGCCGCTGCCCTCGTTCTGAACCGTGCCATTAACGCCCAGCGGACGGAAGCAGGCAATGTCGTTCTCGAGGTAGGTGTTGGCCGCGAACTGCGCCTGGGTGATGAAGTTGTTGTAGAAGCTGTTCCGGTTGCGGTTGTAGTGGGCGGAGACGCTGGCGAAGTTGCCGTCGCCGAGGTCCTGGTACAGACGACCGTTGAACTGCGTCTTCTCCATTTCGCCCGGCCCCTTGAACTTGTCATAGTTCGTGTAGGAGACCGTGGTGTAGGCGGTGGTGCCCCAGGGGCCGAAGGCACCCGTGTCGGCGCGCAGGAAGACGCGGCCGTAGTTGAACTCACCGAGGCTGGACACGACCTGGACCTGAGGGTCCTGGGTCGGACGAGAGACGGTGTAGTTGATGGTGCCGCCGACGGCCGAGGCGGTCGGGCTGTCAACGTCGGTCGTGCCCTGGTTGATCGAGGCCTGCTGGATCAGTTCCGGGTCCAGCTGCTGGTTGGTGTAGATGGCGTAGTTGCCGGTGTCGTTCAGCGGAATACCGTCGAAGGTCAGCGACACGCGATTGCCGTCGAAGCCGCGGAGACGGACGTTGCCGCCCGACGAGCCGTAGGGATCGTTGTTGTTGAACACCAGGCCGGGGATCAGGTTCAGCGACTGCAGGACGGTCTGGCCCGGGGCCTGGGTCTGCAGATAGTCCTGGGTGATCGTCGAACGCGTCTTGCCGATCGTTTCGGCAACGATGGCGCCGTCGATGCTGATCGGGCCGCGACGGCCGGTGACCACGACGTCGTCGACGCGGGTCTCGGATTCGGTGGCAATCGTGCCGGTCGACTGGGCCGAAGCGGTCCCGGCGGCCAGCAGGCTGGTGAAGAGGGCGGTGGTCGCCCAGAACGCGCGTTTGCGGTTCAACATGGTCATCTATCCCCGATGAGAAGAAGCATGCGACCGCACAGGCGGGCGCCAGCCGAAATCACGGCCCGTCTAGGCCCTCAGTCGGAAAGTCCGGCGACACTGATGTGACAGGGTTGTGACAAGGCCGCGGGGTGGCGCACCGGCAACACACAACCTCCGGGCGTCATTCCCCGGCGGCTTCGCCCCAGACGGCCCGCAGCCGGGCCCCGCGTCCGCAGAAGCGGCTGTACCCGCCATAGCGGACGGGATTTCTCCGCGCGAAGTCCTGATGATAGGCCTCGCCAGGCCAGAAGCGCACAGCGTCGCGCACGGGCGTGACGAAGCGCGCGGCGCCGACAACCGCGACGGCCGCCCGGTGCGAGGCCTCGGCATCGGCCTTCTGGGCCGCCGTGGCGAAGACAGCGGTGCCATAGGGCGCGCCGCGATCGCAGAACTGCCCCTCTGCGTCGGTCGGATCGATGGTGCGCCAGAAGCGGTCGACCAGCTGTCGATAGGTGATGCGCCGGGGATCGAAGGTCACCTGCACGGACTCCAGATGACCCGTGCCGCCGCGCACGACCTGGTCGTAGCTGGGGCTGGCGGTCCGGCCGCCCGCGAAGCCGGACACGGCCGAGATCACGCCGGGCATCTCTTCGAAATTCTTCTCGACCGACCAGAAGCAGCCGCCCGCGAAGACCGCGACCTGGGTCGGGCCGGTCTGGACCGCCACGGGGGCACCCCCGGTGGCTTCGCCCTGGCCGCAGGAGGCGGCGAGAAGCACGGCGGCGAAGGCGACGGTGCGGCGAGGGATCATGGCGGGTCTCCGAGGGCGGGCTTGGGAGTGATACGTCGCGGGCGCGTTCCCGGTTTCAAGAGCCGAGGATGATCCGGGCGACGTTTTCCGCCGTGCGGGCTCGCCAGCGCGGGCTTTCGAAATTGCCGTTGATCTGGGTACGGGTGATGACTTCGGCGCGGAAGCGACGGAACAGGTCGTCATCGGGTCGCGTCGGCCGGGTCCAGAACTCCGACAGCGGCCCCTGATGGGTCAGCCCCTCGAAATCGAAGAAGGCCCGGCCCAGCACCTTCACCGGCGTGCCGAAGCCCAGGGCGGCCAGGGCGGCGCTGGAATTGTTGACCACCAGTCCGCGGGAGGCCCGGCACAGCGGGGCCATGGTTCCCCCGTCGATGTAGTCGACCCTTGTGGACAGGCCCCGCGCTGCCGCGAGCCGCCGGGTGTCGGCACGCTGGTCGATCACCCCGGGGTCCAGCGGGTGGTTCTTGACCACCAGTCGAAGGTCGGCCGGCGCATGGGCGGCGAAGTCGTCCATCACGGCGGCGAGGAAGGCCGCATTGCTGCGCAGGTCGGAATGTCTGAGCAGCTGGCCGTCGCCTTCGCGTTGCAGGCAGACCAGGACGAAAGGCCCCGCCGCCGCGATCCGGTCGAGGCGCACAGGCCCGCGCAGTCGCTGCCGCAGGAACCTGACCAGGTGACCCGCGCATTGACGCCAGGGGGGCACATCGAATCCGGAGCGGTGGCGCGGGAACAGGGGACGGAGGAGAAAGTCAGCCAGCCAGTAGCGACTGACCGCGACCACCAGCGGGCGTGTCACCGGGCCGACCGGCTCGAAGGGCGGCTCGGCTGCGGTCAATTCCCGATAGGCGGCGGCGGTTCCGGGCAGGGCTGTGTCCGCCGCCACCCCGCCCTGTTCCAGGGTCACCCAGTCGGGACGGAAATAGCCGTTCTCCAGAATCCAGAGCCGGGGCCCCGGCGCGCCGCGAGGACGCCGGACCGGGGAGGTCGGCCAGCGCCCCTCGCCGTAGATGACCACGTCGGTAAAGCCTTCGGCGAGCGCCTGATATCGCTGCGGCCATGCCTCGGGCGCGTCACGAAACACGATCGCGCCCGGACCGCGGCGGTCGACCAGATCGCCGGCATTGAACACCATGTGCGCCACCTCGGCGCCCCCATGGCGCAGGGCCCCGGCGAACGCGCGGCCGAATCCGCCGTAGGGGAGGGTGACAAGAAGAACGCGGCGGGTCGCGCGGGACATGAACTCATCTGCGTTTGCGGGGGCCGCGCGCGGCGCGAAAGCCATAGAGCCTGCCGCCGCCGGACGGAACCCGGTGGCGGTCGACCGGCCCTCCCTCACAGCGAAGGGCCCGCCGGAGTGATCCGGCGGGCCCCTGCCTTGGGTTCGACGTGTCTTCTGCGGCGTGAGCCTTAGAAGTTGATGTCGATGGTGGCGCGACGGTTGAGCGGCTCGCGCACGCCGTCGGCGGTCGGACGGTC
>CAMCIP010000012.1 GCA_945874855.1 Brevundimonas vancanneytii | reverse complement strand
GCCCGCCCGGGCCCACTCCGCGCAGGCGGCGGTCCAGCGGGCATGGTCGCGGTGATAGCCCCAGGCCACCAGGGGCAGGACCAGCGGAGCCTCCGCCAGGGCCGCGCCATCGTCGACATGGGCCGTCCAGGGCTCGGCCCTGGACGCCGTGCCCTCCACCTCCAGCGCCGCCTGCAACCGCGCCAGGACCTGGGGCCACTGGCCGGCATAGGAGGGATCAGCAGGGTCGGGGGTCAGGACGATGACGGTCATGGCGCGCCTCTAGCGGCGTTCTGGGCGCTGGCCAAACCCCCGCGCGGCGGCTAAGGGCCGCGCCATGACCCAGACCCCCTCCCCCGCCCGCTTCGACGTCTGCGCCGTCGGCAACGCCATCGTCGACGTTCTGGCCCCCTGCGAGCCCGCCTTCCTCGAGGCCAACGGCCTGACGGCGGGATCCATGCAGCTGGTCGATGCGGCCCAGAGCGCGGCCCTGTACGCGCTCATGGCGGCGGGCGTGGAGGCCTCGGGCGGTTCCGCCGGAAACACGGTGGCGGGCGTCGGCTCCTTCGGCGGTCGCGCGGCCTATGTCGGCAAGGTGGCCGACGATCAGCTGGGCGGTGTCTTCGCCCATGATGTGCGCGCCGCCGGGGTGCATTTCGATGTCGCGCCCCTGGTCGGCGGGGCCGAAGCCGGCCTCGGCACAGGCCGCTGCCTGATCAACGTCACGCCCGACGGCCAGCGCACCATGTGCACCTTCCTCGGCGCCGCCAACCAGCTGACGGTCGCCGACGTCGACGCCGCCCTGATCGGCGACAGCGCCCTGGTCTATCTGGAAGGCTATCTGTTCGATCCGGCCCCCGGCCGCGCGGCGTTCGAGGCCGCCGCCGCCGCCGCCCATGAGGCGGGTCGCAGGGTGGCCATCACCCTGTCCGACGCCTTCGTGGTGCACCGCTGGCGGGCCGAGTTGATGGATTTCATCGCAACCTCGGCCGACGTGGTCCTGGCCAATGAGGCGGAACTGGCGGCCCTGTTCGAGACCGAGGACTTCGCCGCCGCCTGCGATCGGCTGGCCCCCATGGTCGAGATCGCCGCGGTGACCCGGGGTCCCGACGGCTCGGTGATCCTGGCGGGCGACCGTCGGGTCGAGGTCGCGGCCTTCCCGGTCGACAAGGTGGTCGACACCACCGGCGCGGGCGACCAGTACGCCGCCGGCTTCCTTCTGGGTCTGGCGCGCGGGCTGGAGCTGGAGGAGGCGGGCCGTCTGGGCTCGCTGGCGGCGTCGGAGGTCATCGCCCACTGGGGCCCCCGACCGATGGTTTCGCTGGAGGCGCTGGCCGCAGACGCGGGGCTCAGGCTCGCCTGAGAGTCACATAAAGGGCACCATCGCCTCCGTGGCGGCGATGGGCCGGGGCGAAGCCCGAAACAATGCCCCGCAAGGCCGGGGCCGTGAGCCATTCATGTACGCTGGCGCGGATGATGCCGGAGCCGCCGCGGCGCCCCTGTCCGGTGATGACCAGAACCGCGCCATGGCCGCGCCCCCGCGCCCCGATCAGGAAGGCCGTCAGGGCGTCCTGGGCCTGAAACCGGCCATAGCCGTGCAGGTCGATACGAGCGTCGATGGGATCGCGTTCGCGCGACAGGCGGCGCTGGCGACGGGGCTCCAGCGGCTCCGGTGTGCCACGTGGACGGGAGTGCAACGGTCCCTGGGGGGGATTGGTCGCGCGCGGGCCGGGCGCGGCCCTCGCAGACGCCTCCGGCGCGCGGGATGTCGCGACGGCCGGGAGGGGTTTTGGCGCGATCGTCGTGGCCAGGAGCGGCTTGCGCGTCCGGTGCGGGACGGCCGAGCCCGTCACCCGGGCCCACAGGCGGCGGTCCTCCGATGAGAGATCGTCGCAGCCGCTCATGGCTCGGCGGCGTCGTCGCCGCCCGCCTGCGGCCCCGGCGCGTGACCCAGAAGGTCGCCGGGCGCGCAGTTCAGCTCGCGACACAGGGCATCCAGGGTCGAGAAGCGCATGGCCCGGGCCTTGCCGGTCTTCAGGATGGAGAGATTGGCCACAGTCACGCCGACGCGGTCGCTGAGCTCCGTCAGCGACATGCGGCGTTCCGCCAGCAGCCGGTCGAGATGTACCTGAATGGCCATGTGGACTTCTATCCCGCCGAACTCAGATCGTCAGTTCGGATTCGCGCCGCAGGCGCGCGCCCTCGCGGAACACCTCCGCCAGAACGAAGACGACGAGGACGGAGAAGGCCGGGGTCACCAGGTTGAAGACGCTGGGCGGATCCATGACGCCGCGCGCCAGCCGCGAGACAAGCGTCTGGCCGACCCAGACGCCGCCTGTGACCGTGGCCAGGATCCAGCCGATCTGCTTCAGTCGGGCGACGTTGGCGGGGTCGAAGGGGTCGCCCAGGGTCAGGGTGCGGAACACCCGGCGCAGATGGCGCAGGATCAGGGCGAAACCCGCGAAATAGGCGATGAAGGCGCCGACCCCGAACAGGGCATGGGATCGGGGCAGGGGAATCAGGGTGCCGCCGGCGTCGTCCTCGACGACCAGGTCCAGGGCCTCCATGGGGAAGACCGCCACGGTCAGGAACAGGATCGCGGCGAGAACCGTCAGCAGGATCAGGACGGCATAGGCGACGTCCAGGGCGGTCTTCAGCAGGTTCGACACCGAGCCCGGCCCCAGGGCGCGCAGGCCGCGGATCGCGGGCAGGGACAGCCGGGGCGGGAGCAGGGACATGGTCGGCCGATCAGGGCCGGGGACGGGGCGGGATCGCCGCGCGGGGCCCGGCCGGCCCGCGCGCGGTCCTCACCATCGCCGTCTTGGTCATCCGGGTCAAAACCCTGCCGCTCAGAAGGCTTGCAGCAGGATGGCGACCAGGGCGGTCGGCAGGGCGGCCAGCAGGGCGGCATTGAGGATGGCGTGGCCGACCTTTTCGACCCACATCGAGGTATTCATGGCATGCATCGTGTTTCTCCGTCTTTCCTGATTGAGGTGCGTCATTGCGTGTTTTCTCTTGTCGCTGCATTCGTGAACCCTGTTTGGATCCCCGTGGGAACGATGCGACCCGTCGTTCTTGAGACCATAGATAGGACGTGCGTGGCCGCCATGCACGTTACATATCGTTTAACGATATTAAACTTCCGCAATCCGGCCGCCAGGAGTCTTCTCGATCCATGAAGTTCAAACTTATCAGAGGGATGCGCCTGGTGGCGGCGACCCACAATCCCGGCAAGGCACGCGAGATCGCCGCCCTGCTGGATGGAAATTACGAGATCGTCACCGCTGCGGAGGTGAATCTGCCCGAACCCGATGAGACCGAGAGCACATTCGTGGGCAATGCGGTGCTCAAGGCGCGTCACGCCGCCGACCGTTCGGGGCTTGTCGCCCTGGCGGACGATTCCGGCCTGTCGGTGCGGGCGCTGGACGGGGCGCCCGGCATCTTTTCCGCCCGCTGGGCCGGTCCCGACAAGGATTTCGCCCACGCCATGGCCCAGGTCGAGCGCCGTCTGGAGGAAGCCGGCGGCCACGACCGCTTCGCCTGGTTCACCTCGGCCCTGGCGGTCGCCTGGCCCGAGGGACCGACGGTGGTGGTGGAGGGCCGCATCGACGGGGCCCTGGCCTTTCCGCCACGCGGCGACCGGGGTTTCGGCTATGATCCCATCTTCGTGCCCGAGGGCCACAGCCAGACCTTCGGCGAGATGGACCCCGTGGCCAAGGACGCCATGAGCCACCGTGCCCGCGCCTTCGCCAGGCTGAAGGCGGCCCTTGTCGACTGAGCCGCCCGGGCCCGGGACGGACGTGGCGGTCTATGTCCACTGGCCCTTCTGCGCCCGCATCTGCCCCTATTGCGACTTCAATGTCGTCCGGGCGCGCGGAAACGCGGACCGCGCCGCAGGCCTGGCGACCGCGATCCTGGCCGATCTGGCGGCGCAGGCGGATCTGATCGGCACCCGGCAGGCGGCGTCGATCTTTTTCGGCGGGGGCACGCCCTCGCTGATGGACCCGGCCGATGTCGCGGCGGTGATCGCGGCTGTGCGGCGACTGTTCCCGGCCGGGGGGCCGGTCGAGGTGACGCTGGAGGCCAATCCCACCGACGCGGAGGCGGACCGCTTCGCCGCCTTCGCCGCGGCCGGGGTGAACCGGCTGTCCATGGGGGTGCAGGCGCTGGACGACGCCCGGCTGGCCTTCCTCGGCCGCAACCATTCGGCGGCGGAGGCCCGGCGCGCCGTGGCCATGGCCGCCCGCGCCTTTCCCCGCCTGTCGATCGACCTGATCCACGCCCTGCCCGGCCAGTCGGTCGCCGACTGGCGCGCGGCGCTTGGCCAGGCGCTGGACCTCGGCTTCGAGCACGTCTCGCCCTATCAGCTGACCGTCGCCCAGGGCACGGCCTTCGCCCGCGCCGTCGGCCGCGGCGACTGGGCCCCGCCGGACGAGGACCTGTCCGCCGCCCTCTATGAGGCCACGCAGGAGACCCTGGGGGCCGCCGGCTTCGACGCCTATGAGGTCTCCAACCACGCTCGCGACGTCGCGGCTCGCTCGACCCACAATCTGCACGTCTGGCGGGGCGGCGACTATCTGGGCGTCGGCCCCGGCGCCCATGGGCGGCTGACGCGGGACGGGACCCGCACCGCCACCGTCGCCCACCGGAAGATAGACGCCTATGTCGCGGGCGTCGCCGCCGGCACGCCTTGGGCGGAAAGTGCAGCCCTGAACGCCGTGGAGGCCGCCGAGGAGCGGGTGCTGCTGGGCCTGCGCACGGTGGAGGGTGTGCCCCTGTCCGTGCTGGACGCCCTGCCCGCCGCCGCCCGGCCCCTGGCCGAGATGGTCGAGGAGGGCTTCCTGACGGTCGTCGAGGGCCGCCTGATCGCCACGGCCGCGGGCCGGCCGCTGCTGGACGCCGTGACGGCCCGTCTGCTGACCGCTTGAGCCCGCCGCCCCCGGCTGGCACGGTCGCGCCCATGTCTGACGCCAGCCCCTTTCCCCCGACCGCGCCCCCGCCCCGGCCGGTCAGTGCGGGCCTGTATCTGGTGGCGACGCCGATCGGGAACCTGCGTGACATGACGCTGCGGGGGCTGGATGTGCTGGCCGCGGCCGACCTGGTGCTGGCCGAGGACACACGGGTGTCGGCCAGGCTGCTGGCCGCCTATGGGCTGAAGGCGCGTCTGGAGCGCTGCGACGACCATGCCTCGGCCCGGGCGGCGGAGCTGGCCGTGGCCCGCATCGCCGAGGGGGCGGTGGTCGCCCTGGTGTCCGACGCGGGCACGCCCCTGGTCAGCGATCCGGGCTTCGTGGTGGCCCGGGCGGTGATCGCGGCGGGCCTGCCGATCCATCCCGTCCCCGGCGCCTCCAGCCTGCTGGCCGCCCTCTGCCTGGCCGGCCTGCCGGTCGACCGGGTCATCTTCGCCGGCTTTCTTCCGCCGAAATCCGCCGCGCGGAAGAGCGCCCTGGCCGGTCTGGCCGAGCCTGGACGGACCCTGGTGGTGTTCGAGAGCGGTCCGCGTCTGGCCGCCAGCCTGGCCGACATGGCCGAGGTGCTGGGCGACCGTCCCGCCGCCGTGACGCGCGAGCTGACCAAGCTGCACGAGGAATGTCTGCGGGGGACCCTGTCCGAACTGGCCGTCCATCCCCGCACCCAGGCGCCGAAGGGCGAGATCGTGGTCGTGGTCGGGCCGGGCGAGGCGGTCGAGACCTCGGCCGACGACGTCGACGCCGCCCTGTCCGAAGCCCTGACCCGCCTCGCCCCGGGGCCCGCGGCGGCCGAGGTGGCGAAGCAGACCGGCGCGAACCGCAAGGCGCTGTATGCCCGGGCCCTGGACATGAAGGCCGCCGGGTGACCTCCCCCCGCCCGGATCGTCGCGCCCGCGGCGGCCGGGCGTGGAAGGAAGGCCATGCGGCGGAGTGGTCGGCCGCGGCCTGGCTGATGCTGACCGGCCACCGCATCCTGGCCTTTCGCCTGAAGACGCCGCAAGGCGAGATCGATCTTCTGGCGCATCGGGGCCGCGAGCTGATCGTGGTGGAGGTCAAGCGCCGCGCGGTGCGCGACGCGGCCGAGCTGGCCCTGTCGCCCCAGCAGGCGCGGCGGCTGCTGGCCGCGGGAGAGGCGGTGCGGCGGTCGCGGCCGGCGCTGCGTGACCTGACCCTGCGCATCGACCTGATCGCCCTGGCCCCCGGCCGCCTGCCGCGCCACCTGAAGCGGCTGGCCTTCGACGTCTGACCCTTGCGGTTCGGCCGGCCCGCGCCCATTCCAGCCTGCACAGCCTCAAGGAGCCGCGCATGACCCGGGTCGCCGTCCAGATGGACCCCATCGAGGGGGTGAACCCCCACGCCGACACCAGCTGGCTGATGATCCAGAACGCCCAGGAGCGCGGCTTTCCGGTCTGGACCTATGACTTCCGCACCCTGGCGCTGGAGAACGGCCGTCTGTCGTGCCGGGCGCGGCGGACCGTGCTGAAGGGCGAGACGGTCGAGCTGGGCGGCTTCGAACGGCTGGACCTGCACGATGATGTCGACGTCATCCTGATGCGTCAGGACCCGCCGTTCGACATGGCCTATGTCACCGCCACCTATCTGCTGGAGGCGGTGCATCCGTCGACCCTGGTGGTCAACGACCCGGCCGAGGTGCGCTCGGCCCCCGAAAAACTGATGGTCACCCGCTGGCCCGACCTGCAGCCGCCGACCCTGATCAGTTCGGACATCGAGGCGCTGGAGGATTTCCATGCCCGCGAGGGCGATGTGGTGCTCAAGCCCCTGCACGGGGCGGCGGGATCGGGCGTCGTCAAGCTGAAGGCCGTCGACCCCAATCTGGCCGCCCTGGTGGAGATCCATGCGACGGGCAGCCGTGACCCGCTGGTGATCCAGAAATTCGTCCCCCAGGTCTCGGCCGGCGACAAGCGGATCCTGCTGATCGAGGGTGCGCCCGTCGGCGCCATCAACCGGGTGCCGGCCAAGGGTCAGGTGCGCTCAAATTTGCGCGTCGGCGGCACGGCCGAGGCCGTGGACCTGACACCCCGCGACCTTGAGATCTGCGCCCGGATCGGGCCGGAGCTGAAGGCGCGGGGCCTGATCTTCGTCGGCATCGACGTGATCGGCGACGTCCTGACCGAGATCAACGTCACCTCCCCCACCGGCGCGCAACAGTTGAAGGCCTTCACCGGCGTCGATGCGACCGCGCTGATGTGGGACGCGATCGCGACGCGACTGGCGTAACGCCGACTTGCCAATGACGTGAGTTCATGTTCTGTTCCGTCGCGGACGGAGGCGGAGCATGGTCGCGCGGGCGGTGACGGTGGCGTTCGACGGGGTGGATGCGCGGCGCGTGGACGTCGAGGTCCAGCTGGTCGGCGCGTCCCAGCCCAGCTTCACCCTGGTCGGCCTGCCGGACAAGGCGGTGGCCGAGAGCCGCGAACGGGTGCGGGGGGCCTTCGCCGGGATCGGCCTGGCCCTGCCGCCCAAACGCATCATCGCCAGCCTGGCCCCCGCCGACCTGCCCAAGGAAGGCAGCCATTTCGACCTGCCGATCGCCCTGGCCCTTCTGGCGGCGATGGGGGTGGTGCCGCCGGACGCACTGGACGGCTGGTGTGCGGTCGGCGAACTGGGTCTGGGCGGCCAGATTTCGCCCGTGGGCGGGACCCTGCCGGCGGCGGTGACCGCCTCGGCGCTGGGTCTGGGCCTGATCTGTCCCGAGGCCAACGGACCGGAGGCCGCCTGGGCCGGGGACGCGCGCATCCTGGCCCCGCGCTCGCTGATCGGCCTGATCAACCATTTCAAGGGCACCCAGAGGCTCAGCCAGCCGGAGCCTGGGCCGCTGAAGGCCGGCGAGGGCGTGCGCGACCTGCGCGAGGTCAAGGGGCAGGAGGGGGCCAAGCGGGCGCTGGAGATCGCCGCGGCCGGCGGCCACAATCTGCTGTTCGTCGGCCCGCCGGGGTCGGGCAAGTCGATGCTGGCCCAGCGCCTGCCGGGCCTTCTGCCCCCGCTGACGCCGCAGGAACTGCTGGAGACCTCCATGATCTGGTCGGTGGCCGGCATGATCGAGCGTGGGGCCATCACCCGCGACCGGCCGTTCCGCAGCCCCCACCATTCCGCCAGCATGGCCGCCCTGACCGGCGGCGGGCACCGGGCGCGGCCGGGCGAGGTCTCATTGGCGCACAATGGCGTCCTGTTCCTGGATGAACTGCCCGAGTTCTCGCCCCAGGCTCTCGACAGCCTGCGCCAGCCGCTGGAGACGGCCGAGGTGACGGTGGCCCGCGCCAATGCCCATGTGCGCTATCCCGCGCGCTTCCAGCTGGTGGCCGCCATGAACCCCTGCCGTTGCGGCCTCGGCGGCGCGGGAAAGGGCGCGTGCGGCAAGGCCCCGCGGTGCCAGCGCGACTATGCGGGGCGTATCTCCGGGCCCCTGTTCGACCGCATCGACCTGACGGTGGAGGTGCCGCCGGTGACCGCTGCCGACATGGCCCTGCCGCCGCCGGTCGAGGGCACGGCCGAGGCGGCGGCCCGCGTCGCGGCCGCCCGCGAGGCCCAGACCGGACGCACGGGCGGGATCAACGTCCGGCTGGAAGGCGAGGCGCTGGATCGTTTCGCCACCCCGGACGAGGCCGGGCGGGCCCTGCTGGCGCGGGCGGGCGAGGCGGCCGGCCTGACGGCGCGGGGCTGGACCCGCACGCTCAGGCTCGCCCGCACCATCGCCGATCTGGAGGGCGCCGACGGCGTACGCCGCACCCATGTGGCCGAGGCGCTGATGTACCGGCGCAGCACCGTGGCGGCCCAGGACGACTTCGACCGGCGGACGGCGGCGGCCCCGACCTTCTGAAAGGTCAGTGCGCCGCGTCCGGATAGGGGGTGGTGACAACCGAGCTGATCATGCCGGGGATGGCCTCCGACAGGCCCAGCAGGATGAACTGGATGGCCAGGGCGCACAGGATCAGGCCCAGAACCCGCACCACGATCGACATGCCGACCTCGCCCAGGATGCGGCTGATCGGGCCGGTCAGGGCGAAGCACAGGAAGGTGGCGAAGGCGGCGGCGGCGATGGCGACATAGCCCGCCGCCGTGGCCGCCGGTCCGATCTTGGTCGCCTCGCCGGCCTGGATGATGATGGTCGAGATGGCCCCCGGGCCGATCATCAGGGGGATGGCGAAGGGCACCACCAGGCGCTGGAACCGCCGCCGCGCATAGCCCCGCACATCGGCGGGATCCGACCCCACATCGGTGTCTGCAAAGCTTTTCAGGAAATCCTCGCGCGTCATGTCGAGGCCCAGCAGCAGCAGCAGGATGCCGCCGGCGATGCGGAAGGCGGCCAGCGAGATGCCGAAGAACTGCAGCAGACCCAGGCCGGTCAGGAAGAAGAAGGCCAGGAAGACGCCGGCGAACAGGCAGATCAGGGCCGCCACCGACAGGCGCTGGCGCAGCGTCGCCCCCGCCGTGGCCGCCGCAAAGATGGGGATGTTCCCGATCGGATCGACCAGGGCGAACAGGGCCACGAACAGGTTGACCCCCAGATCGACCGCGTCCATGACCCCTCCCTGCCCGAAAAACTCGCCTGTGCGTCCATAGGGGCCGACGCGGCTGCGCGTCCACCCCGGACGTGATCCGGAGGACCCGCATGACCTCGCCCCTGCTCGCCGACCCCCGCCTGATTGTCGGTCTGGATCTGCCGTCCGTGGAGGCGGCGCGCGGCATGGTGGATCAGCTGGCGGACGGGGCCCTGGCCTACAAGATCGGCCTGACCCTGCTGGCGCGGCCGGGCGGGGTGGCCTTCGCCCATGAGCTGAAGGCGCGCGGCAAGACGGTATTCCAGGACTGGAAGCTGCACGACATCGGGGCCCAGGTTCAGGGCGCGACGCGATCGGTGGCCGAGGGCGGCTGCGATTTGCTGACCGTCCACGCCGAGCCGCAGGTGATGCGCGCCGCCGTGGCCGGCCGCGATCAGTCGGGCACCGACACGAAGATCCTGGCCGTGACCGTGCTCACCAGCCTGTCGGACGCCGACCTGGCCGAGATCGGCTATGGCGCGACGGCCGCGGACCTGGTGGCGCGCCGCGCGCAGCAGGCGCTGGACTGCGGTGTCGACGGCGTGGTGGCCAGCCCGCTGGAGGCCGCGATGGTGCGGAGCCTGGCCGTGGCGGCGGGGCGGCCGGAATTCCTGATCGTCACCCCCGGCGTCCGGCCGGCCGGTGCGGACCTGGGCGATCAGCGGCGCACGGCCACGCCCGCGGCGGCGCTGGCGGCGGGGGCGACCCATCTGGTGGTCGCCCGACCGATCCTGGAGGCGGCCTCGCCCGTGATGGCGACGGCCCGCATCGCCGCGGAGATGCTCCAGCCCGGCTAAGGCCGTCCGGCAGCCTCAGCGGTCGTCGAGGAGGGTGTGATCGCAGCGACAGTCGCTCGGGGGACGGCGACGGTCGGGGCGCGAAGGCGGCCGGTCGTCATGATAGCCGTCGCGTTCATGGTAGCCGCGCCCGCCCTCGTAATGACGCTCGCTGTAGCCATAGCGGCCGCCGCGATCGCGACCGCCCCGGGCATAGGGCGCATAGCGGTCCCAGTGGCCGCGGCGTTCGGACCAGTGAACGGTCTCGCGGTACCCGTAGCCCGCGCGATAGCCGGCCCCGCAGGGCGAGCCGCAGCCGTAACCATAGCCGGGATCGACGCGGACATGCCCCGCGCCGCAGGGCGAGCCGCAACCATAGCCCGGATCGACGCGAACGTGGCCTGAGCCGCAGGAGGAGCCGCACACGCCGTCGGATTCGAGCACCACATAGGCGCCCTGGCCATGGCCGGACCCGCAGCGCGAGCCACAGCCGCCGCCGCGTCCGTCGGCCCAGCCGCCGGTCGCCTGATAGGCACCGTGACGGGTTTCGATCAGGGGGGCGCTGACCGCCCCGCCATGGCCATAGGCATAGTCGTAGCGATAGTCCTGCGCCGTGGGCTGGCCATAGGTGACATACTGCTGGGCCAGGGCCCCGCCTGCGGCGGCCAGGGCGGCGACCCCCGCCAATGCTGCCATCACGATGCGACGCATGAGACCTTCCCTCCACGGAACCAGGAAAGGTTAACGCGAATTCGGCCGCGCCGTTCAATAATCCTGCATGAGGGGAAATTCGCCCGCGAATGCTGCGCGGCGGGCGAGTGGATCAGAAGTCGACGGCGAGGCCCCGCTTCTCCCAGTCGCCATAGCGGGTGGGCTCCGGCCCTCGCGGCCCGCCGTGCTCCACCTCCGAGGGGGCCGACGCGACGCCCGCCCGGCGCGCCTCGGCCTCGCGCAGGGCGGCCTGTTCGACCGGCGTCAGCGGGCGGTCGGACCGGCCGCCGGGGACCGCGGCGTCGGGGTCGGGAGCGGGCACGGTGGGCGCTTCGGTCACAGGCGGTCTCTCTTGAGGACTTTTCTCGCCTGCTCATCTAATGCGACGTCGCCCGGTGTGCGAGGAGGCCGGACCATGAACCACGTCAAGACCTTCATCCTGCTGGCCGCCCTGACAGCCCTGTTCGGGGCCGTGGGCCTGTGGATCGGCGGCTTCACCGGCATGCTGATCGCCCTGGCCGTGGCCGGGGCGATGAATCTGTTCAGCTACTGGAACGCCGACAAGATCGTCCTGCGCCTGTATCGCGCCCAGCCGGTCGACGAGACCCACCCCAATGCCTCGGTGCGGCTCTATGTCGCCGACGTGCTGCAGATGGCGCAGGACGCCGGCCTGCCGCGCCCCCAGGTCGCCATCGTGCCGAATGACCAGCCCAATGCCTTCGCCACCGGCCGCGACCCGGCCCATGCCGCCGTCTGCGCCACCACGGGGCTGCTGGACATGCTGACGCGCGAGGAGGTGCGGGCGGTGATGGCCCACGAGCTGGCCCATGTGAAGAACCGCGACACCCTGACCATGACGGTCACCGCCACGGTCGCCGGCGCCATTTCGGCGCTCGCCAACTTTGCCCTGATCTTCGGGGGTGACCGGGACCGGCCGGGCGGGATGATCGGAACGCTGGCGCTCATGCTGCTGGCGCCGATGGCCGCCGCCCTCGTGCAGATGGCCATCAGCCGCTCGCGCGAATACGACGCCGATCGCGTCGGGGCCGAGATCTGCGGCGACCCGGCAGCCCTGGCCTCGGCCCTGCAGAAGATCGAGGGACGAGCCCGGCGCGTGGTCAATCCCACGGCCGAGCGCAACCCGGCCTCGGCCCAGCTGTTCATCATCAATCCGTTGAGCGGACAGGGTGCCGACAACCTGTTCTCGACCCACCCGAACACGGGCAACCGCGTTCGGGCCCTGATGGATCTGGGGGTGCGCATGGGCGCGCCGATGCCGCTTGTGCCCGCTCCGGCACCCGCGACCGCCCCGGCCACCACCAGCGTGCCGGCCACGCCCACGGCGCGTCGCGGCCCCTGGGGCTGAGGACGACGGATTCCCCCGCGGGCGATACAGCTCTAGGATCGGGCGCATGGTCGAGGTGCCCGAATCCGAGATGGAGTTCCGCTTCTACCGCTCCGGCGGCCCGGGCGGCCAGAACGTCAACAAGGTGGCCACGGCTGTGCAGCTGCGGTTCGACGCGGCCGGGTCGCCGTCCCTGAGGGACGACGTCCGGGCGCGCCTGATGCGGCTGGCGGGGTCACGATTGACCACCGAGGGCGTGATCGTGATCTCCGCTGCGCGGTTCCGGACGCAGGAGCGCAACCGTCAGGACGCCATCGAGCGGTTGCGGGGGTTGCTGGAGCGCGCCGCGACGGCGCCCGCCAAACGGGTGCCGACACGGCCGACGCGGGCCTCTCGCGAGCGCCGGCTGGAGGCCAAGTCGCGTCGCGCCGGCGTCAAATCCGGGCGCGGAAAGCCCGGGACGGAGTGACGCCGCCTCAGTCGCCTGTCGACTCCGTCGGATCGGCCGGGATGGGCGGGGCCGGGCGGAACAGGAGCACCGCCACCTTGCCCAGGTCGTCGACGCCGACGATCCACTGGGTGTCGGCCTCGGCGAAGCGCACGAGAAAGAGCCCTGCCCCGTTCTGGGTGTCGAGATACTCGATCGTCTCCAGCGCGCCGAGGCTGGTGATCAGCCCGGCCGCGGCCGTCTCCTGAACCCTGAGCTGGTCGCCCAGGCTCTGGGTGAACAGACCATAGTCCAGCGATCCGGTCTGCAGGCCGCCGACGATGGCGCGGATGGCCGGTTCGGCGCGCAGGTCGACACTTGCCGCCGCGGGCAGGGCCCGCTGCACCATCGCGGGTCGACCGGAGGCGTCGAAGGTGTTCTGGATCCGGCCGGCGGCGACCGGCTCGGGGTCCTGGGCCGCTACGGACCCGGTCGTGGCCGCCAGAATCAGGACGGCGAGGCCGAGCGACTTGATCATGGGAAAGCGGTCCTTGCGCGGGATCATCCGCCGAACATGCGGGGCCAAAGCGTCATAACGAGGGCGGAGGTTCCCGCCACGAAGCCGATTCCGGCCGCCAGGGTGACCCAGGGGGAGAGGCGACTCTCGACCACCACCGTCGCAGCGGGCGGCGGGGGCAGGCTCTGGGCCTGTCGCGACAGCGCCCGGATCACGGCGCGGCCCTCCTCCAGGAGGTCGCGCACCTGGGCCTGGGGCCCCAGTTCGCGCCGAATCCAGGCCGCCACCACCGGCTGGGCGGCCGCCCAGAGATCGTGGTCGGGGTTCAGCCGCCGGGCCACGCCCTCGACCGAGACCATGGTCTTCTGCAACAGGATCAGTTCCGGCCGCAAGTGCATGTCGAACAGGGCGGTGATCTCGAACAGCTGGCCCAGCAGCCGGCCCATGGACACCTTGGACGCCTGCTTGCCGATCACCGGCTCGCCGACCGCCCTCAGCGCCTGGGCAAAGGCCTCGACCGAATGGCGGGGCGGCACATAGCCGGCCTCGAAATGGACCTGGGCGATCCGGTCATAGTTGCGGTTCAGGAAGCCCCACAGGATCTCGGCCAGATAGCGCCGCTCGGCCGGCCCCAGACGCCCGACGATGCCGAAGTCGATGGCCGTCAGCTCGGCCGGAGCATGGCAGAACAGGTTTCCCTCGTGCAGGTCGGCGTGGAAGGTGCCATGGTCCAGCGCCTGGATCAGGAAGGCCCGCACCACATTGTCGGCCAGGGCGTCCTTGTCCAGCCCGGGCTGTTCGGCCGCGGCCGGGTCGGTCATGGGCAGGCCGGCGGCCCACTCCAGCGTCAACACCCGCTTGCCGACCCCGTCCCAGACCACGGCCGGCGCGGACATATGGGCTCGCCCGGCGTCGCGACTGCGGGCCATGATGTCGCCCAGCTCCGATGCCGCCGAGGCTTCCAGCCGCATATCGAGCTCGATCAGCATGGACCGGGCCACGGTCTCGACGAAGGCGCGGGGCTCCAGTCGCCGCGCCAGGGGGACGAAGCGGTCGACCATGCCGGCCCCCAGCCGCATGGCGTCCAGTCCGCGGGCCACGCGCCGTTCGACGCCGGGCCGCAGCACCTTGACCGCGACCTTGCGCCCGTCGGCCAGCCACGCCGGATGGGCCTGCGCCAGCGAGGCGGCGCCGACCGGCGGGCCCAGGTCGGTGAACAGGCTTTCGACCGGCCGGCCCAGGGACCGCTCGATCTCGCGCCGTGCCTGATCGAGGGGGAAGGGCGGCAGCTTGTCCTTCAGCCGGCCCAGGTCGCGGGCGAACTGGACCCCGAAGATGTCGGCCCGCGTGGCCAGCACCTGTCCCAGCTTGATCGCGACGGGCCCGAGGGACTCGAAGGCGCGGCCCAGTCGTTCCCCCGGCCGGCCGTCACGCCCCTCGCGCCCGGCCATCAGGTGCAGGCCCCGGGCCGCGAACCGGGCCCAGGCCGGCAGCAGGGGGGTGATTTCGCGCGGCAGCAGGGCATCGTGCCGGATCAGCACCAGACCCCAGCGCAACAACTGGCCCGCGGCCGTCAGAGGGTTGCGGACCGGCTGCGCCTCCGGCGACGGCGGCGGTGTGGCAACGTCGGCGAGGCGGGTCAGATCGCCCACCCGTGATGGAGCGCCGCCACCCCGCCGGACAGGTTGGTGTGGCCCACCCGGCCAAACCCGGCATCGCGGATCATCCCGGCGAAGGTCGTCTGGTCGGGGAAGCGCCGGATGCTCTCGACCAGATAGACATAGGACCCGGCGTCGCCCGCCACCCAGCCGCCGATCCGGGGAATGGCGTGGAAGGACCAGGCGTCATAGGCGGCGCGCATCGCCGCCGCCGTGGGGCGGCTGAACTCCAGGCACAGGAACCGCCCGCCGGGCTTCAGCACCCGCCGGGCCTCGCGCAGGGCCTGATCGATGTCGGCGACGTTGCGAATGCCGAAACCGATCGAATAGGCGTCGACCGAGGCATCCGGCAGGGGCAGGGCCATGGCGTCGCCCACGACCCAGCTCATCTCGGGCTCTGCCCCCCGGTCGATGCCGGCGCGGATCATCTCGGCATTGTAGTCCAGCACGATCACCGAGGCGTCGGGGCCGCCATTTCGCCTTTGGGCGCCTCGGGCCAGCCGGGCATAGCGGCGCGCCAGGTCGCCCGTGCCCCCGGCCACGTCCAGAATGGTCTCGCCGGGGCGGGGATTGAGCCGCGCCGCCGTCGCATCCTTCCACAGCCTGTGGACGCCCCCGCTCATCAGGTCGTTCATGCGATCGTAGCTGGACGCCACGGAATCGAAGACCCCGCGGACCAGACGGACCTTTTCGCGCGCGTCCACATCGCGGAATCCAAAGGGGGATGTGGGAGCAGCGGCCTCGGTCATGGCGGCGGTTTAGCCGCCCGCGGGGCCCGCGTCACCCGCCTGCGGCGTCGCGACCGGGTCGCCGCTTTCGCAAAGACCGCGCTCCCGCCCTCCGGGGCCTTGCGTCACCCTTGTCTGGCGTCGCCGGACGCCTTAGGCGGAAGCCCACGGAGGATGCGATGGTGGAACGACTGGACGTGGGCGCGACCCTGGACTCCCTGCCGCTGTGGCGGTCGGCGGAGGAAGACCGGCCGGCGATCCGGCGGGCGTTGAGGTTCCCTGACTTCAATGCCGCCTTCGGCTTCATGACCCGCGTCGCCCTGAGGGCCGACAAGGCCGACCACCATCCGGAGTGGTCCAACGTCTATGACCGGGTCGAGATCGTGCTGACCACCCATGACGCCGGTGGCGTCACGGCCAGGGACGTCGACCTGGCCAACTTCATCGATCAGGTCGCGGCCGACATGGGGGGGCGCTGATGAACCGGGTTGCAGGCAAGGCCGCCCTGATCACCGGCGCGGCGGGCGGGCTGGGCCGGGCCATGGCCTGGATGCTGGCGCGCGAGGGCGCGAAGGTGGCGGTCACCGACGTCGACATCGCGGGCGCAGAGGCGCTGGCGGCGGAGATCAACGCCGAAATCCCGGGCGCGGCCTTCGCCTATGCCCACGACGTGACCGACGAGGACCAGTGGATCGACGTCATCGCCCGCGCCGCCGGGGCCATGGGCGGCCTGTCGATCCTGATCAACAACGCCGGCATCGGCGGCAGCCTGCTCTGGTCCGAAAAGGACACGCTGGAGAACTGGCGCAAGGTCCAGGCGATCAACCTGGAAAGCGTCATGCTGGGCTGCAAGCACGCCATGCCGCACCTGCGCGCCTCCGGCGCCGGGTCGATCGTCAACATCTCCTCGGTGGCGGGCCTGGCCGCCGCGCCGGGCATGGGCGCCTACAACGCCACCAAGGCGGCCGTGTGGATGTACACCAAGACCGTCGCCCTGGAGGCCGCCAAGGCCGGCTGGAATGTGCGCTGCAACTCGGTCCACCCGGTCTTCATCAAGACGCCGATCCTGGACCCCTTCATCGCCATGGCCGGTGGCGACGAGACGACCGCCCACGAGAAGCTGGCCCGCGGCATTCCGATGAAGCGGATCGGCGAGCCGGACGACGTGGCCTGGTGTGTGCTCTATCTCGCCTCGGACGAATCGAAATTCGTCACCGGGGCCGAGTTCAAGATCGACGGCGGCATGCTGGCCCAGTGACCTGCCGGCGAGGGCTCAGGCCAGGGCCGCCCTCTGCAGGGCGAACAGTTCGGCGCAGCCGCCCTCGGCCAGGGCGAACAGGCGGTCGAATTCGGCGCGGGAGAAGCCGCGCTTCTCGCCCGTGGCCTGGACCTCCACGATCGACCCCGACCCGGTCAGGACGAAGTTGGAATCGGCCTCGGCCTGCGAGTCCTCCTCATAGTCGAGGTCCAGCACCGGCACGTCGGCGAAGACGCCGCAACTGACCGCCGCCACCTGGTCCAGGATCGGGTCGGTTTTCAGCACGCCCTCGGCACGCAGCCAGGCGAAGGCGGACGCCATGGCCGTCCAGGCGCCGGTGATCGCCGCAGTCCGGGTTCCGCCGTCGGCCTGGATGACGTCGCAGTCCAGGGTCACCTGACGTTCGCCCAGAGCCTTGAGATCAACCACGGCGCGCAGGGACCGGCCGATCAGGCGCTGGATCTCCTGGGTCCGGCCCGATTGTTTGCCCGCCGCCGCCTCGCGCCGGCCGCGGGTGTGGGTGGCGCGGGGCAGCATGCCGTATTCGGCCGTGACCCAGCCCTGCCCCTTGCCGCGCAGCCAGCCGGGCACGCCGTCTTCGACCGAGCAGGTGACCAGCACCCGGGTGTGGCCGAACGAGACCAGACACGACCCCTCCGCATGGCGGTTGACGCCGGTTTCCAGGGTCACGGCGCGAAGCTGGTCGGGGCGGCGGTCGGAGGGGCGCATGATCGGTGTCTCAGGGCGTTGCGGAACGGGCCGCACCGCTTATCCTGAAACCATGAGCCTGTATGCCCCCGAACGTCAGGCGAGCCCGCCCGGGCCCCCGGCGGTGACCCTGAGGCCCGCCACTGTCGCCGATGCCGCCGTCCTCGCCGCCTGGGACCTGGAGCCGCACGTCATCGCCTGCTCCAGTGACGACCCCCTGGCCGAGGTGGCCTTCGACGGCATCGACTGGACCGATGAGCTGTCGGGCTCCGCCTGGGATCTGACCTATGTGATCGCCGAGGTCGAAGGTCGGCCGGTCGGCGTCATGGCCGTCTGCGACCCCCACACCGAGCCCAGCCACTATTGGGGCGAGATCGAGCCGAACCTCAGGGCCATCGACACCTGGATCGGGCCGCCCGAGTGGTTGGGGCGGGGCGTGGGCACATCCATGATGACCCAGATGATCGACCGCTGCTTCGCCGAACCGGGCGTGAAGGCCATCGTCATCGACCCGCTCGCATCCAACACCGCCGCGATCCGCTTCTACCAGAGACTGGGGTTCGTGCCCGAAGGCCGGCGGATGTTCGACGGGGACGACTGCCTGGTCCACCGGCTGGAGCGCCAGGTCTGGGAGTCCCGCGCCCGATGACCGCCTTCATGCCGTCGGCGCCCCTGCCCCTG
>CAMCIP010000011.1 GCA_945874855.1 Brevundimonas vancanneytii | reverse complement strand
CAGGGCCGGATGCGGGCGTAGAAGGCTTCGATCAGGTCCAGTCGTCCGGCGTGGGGCACGGGGCGAGCGACGGGGCCGTCATTGGTGAACTCCAGCAGGGCGTCGGGCTGTGCGCCGAACTGCGGCCACGCCGGCCGTCCCGGCCCGTTTGGATCACCGGCCCGCGCAAAGTCGGTCCAGTAGCCGGCCATGGCATCCGAAGCCCGGTGATCGGGGGTGCCCAGGGGGCGGCCCACGGTGTGCAGGGTCTCGAAGACATAGGGCCGCTCGGAGGCGTGGGTCGCCCCGCCGCCGGGCTCGGGGCTGGACCCGGCCACGACGTCGAACCGGTAGAGGAAGGTCGGCGCCCCCGCGCGGGCATGCAGCCGCGCGAGATGGCGGGCAGGCTCATTGAAGATCAGGTCGCTGACCAGATGCTGGTCGTGGCCTTCCGGCCCGCCATAGGCCGCCAGAAGGGCGTCGTGCTCTGCCTCGGTCATGGCGTCGTCGGTGCGGCCGTAGGCCCCGGCGTCGCTGGGCCGGATCCACCAGAATTCGGCGCTGTTGGTGCCGAGGATCAGCGGCACCGGGGCCTGACGGCCCGCGGCGAAGGCCTCGACCACATCCTCGGTCAGGATCCGGCCGTCGATCAGCAGATTGTCGCTGTAGAAGGCGGGCATGGGCGCCAGCAGACGCTCGGCCGGAACCGCCCGCAGCGCGTCGGCCGTCACCCCGGCCGGCAGGCCGGCGCTACGGGCCCAGGCCAGCCCAAGCGTCCGGGCCGACGGTCGACCCGGGCGGTCCAGCACCAGTTCGGCCGACCGCTGACGCCCCATCCCCGACTGGACCACCGCCCGGTGAAACAGACCCCGCGCCGAAGGGGCGATCATCAGCTGGGTCACCGCCACCCCTCCCGCGGACTCGCCGAAAATCGTCACACTGCCGGGATCCCCCCCGAAGGCGGCGATGTTGTCACGCACCCACTCCAGGGCCGCGATCTGGTCCATGACACCATAGTTGCCGGCCGACTGATCCGCAGCCCGGTCGGCCGCGAGGGCGGGATGGTCGAAGAAGCCGAGCCGTCCGAGGCGATAGTTGATCGTGACCACCACGACCCCGCGCCGCGCCAGCGCCGACCCGTCATACAGGGCCGCGGTCCCTGACCCGTTGTTGTAGCCGCCGCCGTGGATCCAGACCATGACCGGCAGGGGCACGGCCCGCGCCGCGGGGGTCCAGACGTTCAGCGTCAGGCAGTCCTCGTTCATGGGCAGGGGGCCCACGCCGGGATCGCCGTTGGCCGGCGGCTGAATGCAGAGGGGGCCATAACCGGCGGCATCGCGCACGCCGGTCCATCCGGTCGGGAGCCGGGGCGGCGCCCAGCGCCCATCGCCGACCGGTGGGGCGGCATAGGGCAGGCCCTTGAACGCGGCCACGCCGTCCTCGACCACGCCCCGGACCTGACCCTGGACGGTCGCGGCCGTCGGGCGGACGGGATCCTGGAGCGGTGAAAGGGTCATGGCGAGGACGGCCAAAGCGAGGGGGAGGAACATGGGTCCATGCTGGCGCCTTTCTGCCCCGGGCCAAAGGTACGAAACTTTGCCTAGCGGCGGGAACCGGTTGCGCCCTGACGCCTTGTCCCGCGCTCATGCGGGGGTCGGCTTGAAAGATCTGGATCTGAGCGGGGACCTGGCGTTGGGCATCGTCCGGGCCTTCGACGCCTCCCCCAACCCCTATGTGCCGATGACACCTGACCTCAGGTTCGCCGGCATGAACCAGGCCTTTCTGGACGTCGTCGGTCGTGCGCGGGAGGAGCTGGTCGACCGTCCGATCTTCGACATTCTCGACGGCGGCGGCTCGAGCGACAAGGCGGTGGAAAACGCGCGACAGCTGCGCGAGTCGCTGGAGCGGGTGTTCACCAGCGGCCAGCGTGACCACCTTGCCCTGATCCACACCCATGACCTGCTGACCCGCAGCCATTGGGAGGGCGCCGCCCTGTTCGACGTGCTGCGGCATGAAACCGAGGCGCACGGACGCCGGCGCGTTGCCCTGCACGGACCGCCCGTGGAGCTGAAGCCGGCCTCGGCCCTGGCGCTGGGCATGATCTTTCATGAGCTGGCGACCAATGCGGCGAAGTACGGGGCCTTGTCGGTCTCTGATGGCCGGGTGGCGGTCACCTGGACGCTGGGCGAAGGGTCATTGAGTCTGGTCTGGCGTGAAACGGGCGGGCCGTCGGCCGGCCGACCGGAGCGCAGGGGGTTCGGCAGCCGGCTGATCGAACGCTCGGTCCGCCACGATCTGGCAGGCGAGATCGAAACCGACTACGGCCAGTCGGGTCTGGTCGCGTCCTTGACCATTCCTGCCGAGTCGGGGCGCGCGTGAACATCGGGATGAGCGGGCGGCGGGTCCTTGTGGTCGAGGACGAGTCCCTCGTGACCATGCTGCTTGAGACCCTGCTGGAAGACATGGGGTGCGTGCCCGTGGGCCCGACTGCCACGATCGACGAGGCGCTGAGGCTGGTCGACAGCGAGACGTTCGACGCCGCCTTGCTGGACGTCAATGTGGCGGGTCAGCCGGTGTTCCCGGTCGCCAGGGCGCTGGAGGCGCGCGGCATCCCCCTGGTGTTCTCGACCGGCTATGGCGAAGGCGGCCTGCCGGAGACCTGGCGGGGACGCCCGACCGTGCAGAAGCCCTTCACCGAGGCCGTCATCCGCCACGCCCTGATGTCGGCGCTCGGTGTGAAACGGGTCTGATCAGGCCCTCAGATCCTTGAGCACCACCTTCGCCGCATTGTGCCCCGGCGCGCCGGTGACGCCACCGCCGGGGTGGGCGCCCGACCCGCACAGATAGAGACCCGGCACCGGCATGCGGTGGTCGGCGTGGCCGAGGACCGGCCGGGCGCTGAACAGCTGGTCCAGCGTCAGCCGCCCATGGAAGATGTCGCCGCCGACAAGGCCGAAGCGGCGTTCCAGATCGCGGGGACCCAGGGCCAGATGGCCGAGCACCGAGGCCTTGAAACCGGGGGCCCATCGATCGACCGTCTCGATCATCAGGTCGGCGACGGTCTCGCGATCGTCGTCGGACAGGTCGGGCGCGACATGCTGGCAGAACAGGCTGGCGACATGCTGTCCCGGGGGCGCGAGGGTGTCGTCCAGTGTGGACGGAATCAACATCTCAACGATCGGCTGACGCGACCATCCGTCGAGCCGCGCCGAGGCGTGGGCCCGCTCCATATAGTCGAGGCTGGGCGCGATGATGATGCCCGCGGTCAGGTGGTCGCCGGGCTCAGGCATTGCGGTGAAGCGCGGCAGTTCCGACAGCGCCACATTCATGCGGAAGGTGCCGGAGCCGGAGGCATAGCGCGTCATCCGCTCGCGGAAATCGGCAGGCACGGTCGCCGGATCGACCAGGCGATCGAACAACAGGCGGGGATGCAGGTTCGACACGACCGCGCAGGCGCGGACCACGTCGCCCGCCTCGGTCACCGCGCCGACTGCCCTGCCCGCCTCGGTCAGGACCTCGGCCACCGGCGCCTCCAGCCGGACGTCGACGCCGCGTTCGGCGCAGGCGGCAGACATGGCCTGGGTGATGGCGCCCATGCCGCCGATCGCGTGGCCCCAGGCCCCGCGCCGGCCGTTCACCTCGCCGAAGACGTGGTGCAACAGGACGTAGGCGGAGCCGGGCGTATAGGGGCCGGCATAGTTGCCGACCACGCCGTCGAAGCCGAACAGGGCCTTGATCGGGTCGCTCTCGAACCAGCCGTCCAGCCAGTCGCCGGCGGACTTGGTGAACAGGTCCAGCAGGTCGCGGCGGCCCTGGACGTCGAGTGCGGCCGCCTGACGACCGAGGGCACCCGCCGAGAGCAGGTCCGGCAGGGCCTGCAACCAGCCGCCGGCGCTCATGTTCGGCGGGGGACGCAGGATCCAGTCGCGCAGGACATCGGCCACGACCTCCAGCCGGCGCTCGTATTCCGGCAGGCGGTCGGCGTCCTTTTGCGAGAAACGCGCGACCTCGGACCGGGTGAGGCCGTCCCCGGCAAGGAGGCGGTCGCCGCCCGGCAGGGGCAGGAAGTTGGCGACCTTGCGCAACACCACCTTCAGCCCGTGGCGGGCCAGATCCATGTCGGCGATCACCCGGGGGTTCAGCAGGCTGACGGTGTAGCTGGCAGTGGAGTTGCGGAAACCGGGGTGGAACGGCTCCGTCACCGCCGCGCCGCCGACGACATGGCGGCGTTCCAGAACGGTCACCTTCAGCCCGGCGCGCGCCAGATAGAAGGCGCAGACCAGGCCGTTGTGGCCTCCCCCCAGAATGACGACGTCGGTGTGGGTGACGGCCATGGACACTCCCTGATGGGAGGCGTCTAGCATGCCGGACCTCCGCCGCCAGCCGGTCGATCAGACTCCGGCGCGCCAGCGACGGTGCAGCAGGGGCTTGCCCAGCCAGTAGCAGAGCTCGGCCGGGCGCTCGACGTCCCAGGCCGCGAGGTCCGCTGCCTTGCCGGCCTCCAGTGTGCCGATTTCGGCCGAAAGCCCCAGGGCGGCGGCGGCGTGGCGGGTGGCCCCGGCCACGGCCTCTTCCGGCGTCAGGCGGAACTGGACGCAGGCGAGGTTAAGCGCCGCGGTCATGCTGGCCAGCGGCGAGGTGCCGGGGTTGCAGTCCGTGGCCACAGCCATGGCGACGCCGTGGCGACGGAACAGGTCGACCGGTGGCGGGGTGGTCTCGCGCAGCATCAGAAAGGCCCCCGGCAGCAGGACGGCGACGGTCCCGCTGGCGGCCATGGCGACCACACCGGCCTCATCGATGTGCTCGACATGGTCGGCGGACAGGGCGCCGTGGGCGGCGGCCAGAGCCCCCCCTCCCCCGTTCGACAGCTGGTCCGCGTGCAGCTTCACCGGCAGGCCCAGAGACCGGGCCCTGTCGAACAGGCGGGCAACCTCGTCGCGGGTGAAGGCGATGGGCTCGCAGTAGGCGTCGACCGCGTCGACCAGACCCTCGGCATGGGCCGCGGGCAGGACCTCGTCGATCATCAGGTCGACATAGGCGCTACGGCTTTCGCGATGCTCCGGCGGCAGGGCGTGCAGGCCGAGGAAGCTGGTCGAGACCCGGACGCCGCCCGCCGCGCCGACGCGCCGCGCGACCCGCAGCATCTTCAGCTCGTCGTCCAGGTTCAGCCCATAGCCCGACTTGATCTCCACCGTGGTGACGCCCGTCGCCGTCAGGCCCGAGAGCCGGTCCAGCGCCGAGGCCAGCAGGTCGTCTTCCGGGGCCGCGCGCGTGGCGGTCATGGTCGAGACGATGCCGCCGCCCTCGCGTGCGATCTGCTCATAGGGGACGCCGGTCAGACGGCGCTCGAACTCGTGCGCGCGGTTCCCGCCGAACACCAGATGGGTGTGGCAGTCGATCAGGCCGGGCGTGACCCAGCGGCCACCCAGCCGCTCGGTCCGGGCCGCGTCATGGGCCGGCAGGTCGGCGCGGGGCCCGACCCAGGCGAGGCGGCCGTCGCGGATCAGGATCGCCCCGTCCTCGATCGCGCCCCAGGGCCCGCCGCCTTGCGCCATGGTCGCCAGACGGCAGTCGGTCAGCAGCAGGTCGAACCGCTCAGCCACGGGACTGGAAGCCCGCCAGCAGCTCGCAGAGCCAACGGCCCGCGGTCAGGGCGCCGAGGTCGCCGATCTCCAGCGACGGATCCCATTCGGTCAGGTCGACGGCGTGAACCCCGGGGTGGGCCCCGACCACGCGGGCGGCGGCGAAAAAGTCCGGGGCGGGCACGCCGCCAGGGCGGGCGCCGGGACTGGCCGGCCACTGGCTGCGGTCGATCACGTCGATGTCGAAGTCAACGTAGATTCGATCCACAAGGCCGGCGAGGCGATCGAGTTCCTCGGCCACGAGGGCCGCCAGACCCCGGGCGCGGCAGTCGGCGGCGGTGCGCACGGTGATGCCCGCGGTCAGCGCCGTCTCATGGGCGCGACGGGTATTGGCGAAGGGGGCCAGGCCCAGCTGGCTGATGCGGGCGCCGTCCAGACCGTCGGCCAGAAGGGCGCGGACCGGATTGCCGTTGGTCAGGCCCTGATCGAGGTCACGCAGGTCGAAATGGGCGTCCAGCGTCAGCAGGCCGACGCGCGCCAGCCCCAGCCCGTGCACCCCGGGGCGGGTAACGGCATTGTTGCCGCCGATCAGGACGGTCAGGTCGCGGTGTGACTGCCCCGCCACCGCGTCGCGAACGGGGGCGAAGGCGTCGGCGGGCGTCACCGCCTTTAGCGGCACATCGCCGGCGTCATGGACGGCCGTGGCCAGCTCCAGCTGCGTCTCGAGGTCATATGTCGAAAAGCGCGGCAGGACGGCGCGCAGGGCCCGGGGCGCGAGATCGCAGCGACCGGGCGTCAGCGACCGCTCGTTCAGCGGGGCCCCGACCAGGGCGACGCGGGCATCGGGTCGGTCGCCGATCAGGTCGGCGACGGAACGCCAACCCAGCGCTTCTGAGGCTTCCATGGACATGGTGTCGCAGCGTAGAGACGCGGCCATGGAACGACAACCGACCCCGAACGCGCGCGTCATCCGCAGCCCGCGCGGCCCCGAACGGACCTGCCGCACCTGGACCGCCGAGGCGGCGATGCGGATGCTGATGAACAACCTCGATCCGGAGGTGGCCGAGCGGCCGCAGGACCTGGTCGTCTATGGCGGCATCGGCAAGGCGGCCCGCGACTGGGACAGTTTCGACCGCATCGTGGCCGAACTGCAGACCCTGGCGCCGGACGAGACCCTGCTGGTCCAGTCGGGCAAGCCGGTGGGGGTGTTCCGCACCCATGAGGACGCGCCGCGGGTGCTGATCGCCAACTCCAACCTGGTGCCCAAATGGGCGACCTGGGAGCATTTCCACGAACTGGATCGCAAGGGCCTGGCCATGTACGGCCAGATGACCGCCGGATCGTGGATCTACATCGGCACCCAGGGCATCGTTCAGGGCACCTATGAGACCTTCATGGAGGCGGGACGCCGGCATTTCGGGGGCGACTGGTCGGGCCGCTGGATCCTGACCGCGGGCCTCGGGGGCATGGGCGGGGCCCAGCCGCTGGCGGCGACCATGGCGGGCGCGTCGTGCCTCGCCATCGAGTGCCAGCGCAGCCGGATCGACATGCGGCTGAAGACCCGGTACCTCGACGTCATGGCCGAAAGCCTGGACGCCGCCCTGGACCTGATCGCGACGGCGAACCGGGACAGGAAACCCATATCTGTCGGCCTGTTGGGCAATGCGGCGGAGATCCTGCCTGAACTTCTGGCGCGCGGGGTGCGGCCCGACTTCGTCACCGACCAGACCAGCGCCCACGACCTGGTCAACGGCTATCTGCCCGCCGGCTGGACGGTGGCGCAGTGGGAGCAGATGCGCGAGTCCGACCCGGCGACCGTCGAGGCGGCGGCGCGCCAGTCCTGCGCCGTGCACGTCCAGGCCCTGCTGGACTTCCAGGCCCTGGGCATTCCCGTGACCGACTATGGCAACAACATCCGCCAGGTGGCCAAGGACGCGGGGGTGGAGAGGGCCTTCGACTTCCCGGGCTTCGTGCCGGCCTATGTCCGGCCGCTGTTCTGCCGCGGCGTCGGGCCGTTCCGCTGGGCCGCCCTGTCGGGCGATCCGGAAGACATCCACCGCACCGACGCGGCGATGAAGCGGCTGTTCCCGGACGACGCCGGCCTGCACCGCTGGATCGACATGGCGCAGGACCGGATCGCCTTCCAGGGCCTGCCGGCGCGGATCTGCTGGATCGGGCTGGGCGACCGGCACCGGGTCGGGCTGATGTTCAACGATATGGTGGCGTCGGGCGAGCTCAAGGCCCCGATCGTGATCGGCCGCGATCATCTCGACTCCGGCTCGGTCGCCAGTCCGAACCGCGAGACCGAGGCCATGCTGGACGGCTCGGACGCCGTGTCCGACTGGCCGCTGCTGAATGCCCTGCTCAATGTGGCCTCGGGTGCCGGCTGGGTGTCGCTGCACCACGGCGGCGGGGTCGGCATGGGCTATTCCCAGCACTCCGGCGTGGTCGTGGTCGCCGACGGCACCCCGGAAGCGGCGAAGCGGCTGGCGCGCGTGCTGTGGAACGACCCGGCCACCGGCGTCATGCGCCACGCCGACGCGGGATATGAGATCGCCCGGGATGCCGCGCGCGACAACGACCTGAACCTGCCGAGCCTGGGGTGAAGTGACCATGACCCACATCACCCTCGGGGACGCCCCCCTGACCCTCGACCAGCTGCGCACGGTCCTCGGCGGGCCCGTGACCGTGGAACTCACGCCGGCGGCATGGGCGGACGTGGAGGCCGGGGCGGCCACGGTGGCGCGGATCGTGGCCGAGGGGCGCACCGTCTATGGCGTCAACACGGGCTTCGGCCTGCTGGCCAATACCTCGATCGCGCGCGGGGATCTGGAGACCTTGCAGCGCAATCTCGTGCTCAGCCATGCCTGCGGCGTCGGGCCCCTGCTCTCGCCCGGCGTGACCCGGCTGATGATGGTGCTGAAGATCGCCGGCCTGTCGCGGGGGGCGTCCGGCGTGCGGCGGGACACCCTGCAGGCCCTGATCGAGCTGGTCGGCGCCGACGTCCTGCCCTGCGTACCGTCCAAGGGCTCGGTCGGGGCCTCGGGCGATCTGGCCCCGCTGGCGCACATGAGCTGCGTCCTGATCGGCGTGGGCGAGGCCTGGATCAGTGACCGGGTTGTGGGTGCCGCCGAGGCCATGGCCCACGTCGGACGCACGCCCCTGACCCTCGGGCCCAAGGAAGGGCTGGCCCTGCTGAACGGGACCCAGTGTTCCACGGCGCTCGCGCTCGCCGGCCTGTTCGCGACCGAAGATGCCTTCGCCGGGGCGCTCGTGGCCGGGGCCCTGTCGGTCGACGCCCTGAAGGGGTCGGACGCCCCGTTCGATCCGCGCATCCACGCCCTGCGCGGCCAGCCCGGGCAGATCGACGTGGCCGCGACCCTGCGCGGACTGATGGCAGGCTCGGCCATCCGGGACAGCCACCGCGACGGCGACGCCAAGGTGCAGGACCCCTATTCCCTGCGCTGCCAGCCGCAGGTCATGGGGGCGGTGCTGGACCTGATGCGGACCGCCGCGACGACACTGGCGCGCGAGGCCAATGCCGTGACCGACAATCCGCTGGTCTTCGCGGCCGACGACGAGGTCATCTCCGGCGGCAATTTCCACGCCGAGCCGGTGGCCTTCGCCGCCGACCAGCTGGCGATGGCCCTGTGCGAGATCGGCAATCTGTCGGAGCGGCGGACCTCCATCCTGGTCGACCCCAAGATGAGCGACCTGCCGGCCTTTCTGGTGCGCGAGAGCGGGCTGAACTCCGGCTTCATGATCGCCCAGGTGACCGCCGCCGCCCTGGTCGCCGAGAACCGGATGATGAGCCACCCGTGCAGCGTCGACACGGTGCCGACCAGCGCCAACCAGGAGGACCACGTCTCCATGGCCACCCACGGGGCGCGGCGGCTGCTGGAGATGGCCGAGAACGCGGCGACCGTCGTCGGCATCGAACTGCTGGCCGCCGCCCAGGGGCTGGAGTTCCACCGGCCGCTGACCAGTTCGCCGGCGCTGGAGCGCGCCTTTGCCCATGTGCGGCTGGCGGCGGCCGAGTATGGCTCGGATCACTTCTTCGCCCCGGACATCGCCCGGGCGACAGACCAGGTACGGGCGGGCCTGTGGCGGGCGTTCACGCCGGGGCTGCTGCCGTCGGGCTGAGGCTCGGTCGCCTTCGCCCGACGGCCGGTCGGAGCCTCAGCCGACCAGACCCAGGCATTCCTGCCGCGCGCTGGGCACGTCGACCGCCATCTCCGGGTCCAGCAGCATGGCGGCGCCGAACTCGGCGATCTGGTTCTCGACCTCTTCCTGCGCGAAGCCGAGGGCACGGCCTGACGCCTGGGCCGCGGTGGTGAACCGTTCGCCCGCTTCAATGCGGGCCATCAGTTGATCCTCGGTCATGCTCTCCATGGTGGAGATCAGGTCAAGGGTGTCCACGGCGGCGCAGACGACGTTGAGTATGTGGACGTCGGCCCCCTCCATCGCCATCAGCTGGTCGATGGCGGCGAAGCTCATGTCCTCTCCGCCCTCGCCGGCCATGTCAGCCATGTCGTCGCTCTCGGGCGTGCCGCCGGCGACAAGCGTCAGGGTGTAGGCCCCGGTCTCGCCGCCCTCGAGGGTGTTGGCCTTGATGAACCAGGGCCCGCCGTCGGTGGCGAACTCCAGGTGCGAGTCGAGGCTTCCAGCCCCGTCGTCGTTGAAGAACTCGACCGGCACGCCGCAGTCCGTGCCGCGGCCGACGCCGACAAAGGCGTCGAAATCGTTCGACCGATAATCGACGGTGTAGTTGCCCGCCGGAGCCCGGAAAACCCAGCAGTCATAGTGACTGCTGTCTTCTACCACCATGGCGTCCGAGGTGGTGATGGTCCCGCTGACCGTCTGGCCCACGGAGATCGTTTGGGCCGAGGCGGCGCCGGCGGTCAGCAGGGCGGCCAGGCCGGCGGCGGCGAAAAGAGCGGCACGTGTCATCATCAGGGTTCCCGGGGCGCGATCCGCCCATGACGGCAAGCTAGGCCGGAACGGGCGACACGTCACCTGACGACGACTGACGGGCGATCAGGGCGTGGGTTCCAGCCGCAGGACATAGGCCCCGGCCTCCGAGGGCCCGAAGCTGCCGGCACGGATGACATAGGTCCCGTCCTCGGGCGCCTCCCACTCGAGACGGGCATGGGTGTCGGAGAGGGAATCGTCGTCGCTGCCGAGGACCTCGAACTCGCCGTCCGCCTTCTCGCGGCCGACGATGATGAAGGCGTCGAAGGCATTGGCGGCGAGGGTGACGGTCAGAGCCTCGCCCGCCTTGGCATGAAAGGCATAGCTGTCGAACCAGCTGCCGTCGGCGGCCGCGTCATCGGTCTCGGTCAGGGTTCCGCGCACGCTGGCGCCGACCACCAGACTGCCGGGCGCGGGCTTGGGGCCCCGGTCGATCAGCTCCAGCGAATAGAGGCCGTCCTCGTCGGCTCCCAGCGGGGACAGCCGCATCACATAGTCGCCGTCCGCCGGCAGGGTGAAGTTCAGGCGCGAATCCGTGCCCTGGCCCAGGCCGTCGTCGTCGGACGCCAGTTCGCTGAACTCGCCGTCGGCCGAGCCGATACGCAGATAGACGTCGAAATCGCCCGAACGGCCGATCGCCTGGATGCGCTGGCCCTCCGCCCCGGTGAAGACGAAGGCGTCGAAGTTCCGCCCCTCGCCGTCCAGCGGATCGGCGGCCTCGATGTCCCCCTGAAGGGTCTCGCCGAAGGCGAGGGCCTGTGCGGGCCGTTCGGGCTCGGCCTCGATCACCGTCAGGTCGTAGGCCCCGGTTCCGCCCGGCGCAAAGGACCGGGCCTGGATGCGATAGGCCCCGTCGGCAGGCAGGGTGTGGAACAGGCGGGAGTTGGTGCCTTCCGGCCCCCCGTCGTCATCCTCGGCCAGGGCGGTGGCCGGGTCGCTCTCGGCCAGCAGCACGACATAGGTGTCGAAGTCCCCCGAAATCATGTCGATCTGGACGCGCATGCCGGCCGTGCCCTGAAACACCCAGGCGTCGGTCTGGCGACCCTCCGCGTCGAGGCCGTCCGTGACGTCCAGCGTGCCGGCGGCCGGAGCGCCGAACGCCAGGGGCTCGGCAGCCGCGGGCGGCGGGGCTTCAGCCAGGGTCAGGACATAGTCGCCCTGACCTTCGGCCAGGGGGGAAACGCGGATGACGTAGTCGCCGGTCGAGGGCGCCTCGAACACCAGACGCGAGTTCAGTCCGGCACCGTCGTCATCGTTCATGGCCAGTTCGGCGAAGTCGTCGCGGGTCTGGGTGCCGATGCGCACGACCGGATCAAAGGCGTCGGACGTGAGGGTCAGCAACAGGCGCTCACCGGCGCGCAGGCGCAGGCGGTAGGCGTCGAAGATCTGGCCCTCGGCCGTCTCGGGATCCCGGTCGGAAAGCTGACCGTTCACCGTCGCCCCGATTCGGGTCGCGGTCGGCCGCGGGGCACGGGGGGCAGGCGGCCGCTGGGTCAGGGTCAGGACATAGGCGCCGGTCGCCTCCCCGTCGAAGGCACGCACCCGGGCGATCCAGTCTCCGCCCGAAGCCGTGTAGCGCAGGCGGGAATCGGTGCCGGACAGGCCATCGTCGTTCTGCCGGACCGGACCGGCCTCGGGGTCCGCGTCGGCCGGCCAGACCTCCAGCCAGGCGTCGAAGGCCTCGCTCTGCAGGGTCAGTTCCACCCGTTGACCGTCGCGCGTGGAGAAGCGCCAGTCGTCGTGGCGCAGGCCGTCCGGGGTGAGGGGATCATCGGCGCTCAGCTCGCCCGCGGCCGGCGCGCCGAACTGCAGCGACTGGGCGGAAGCGGGTGCGGCGGCCAGGGCGAGCGCCGACAAGGCGGCTCCGGCGATCCAGAACGAACGGGTCATGCGACGATCCTCGGGGCGTTACGGGGGGATCATAGACGCCGGATCATGTCGGCTGTAAATCGCCCCGCATCCCCGAACACTACCGAAAGACCGGCCGATGACCGCCGACGCCTCCCCTGCACGCCGCATCGACGGCAAGGCCTTCGCCGGCCTTCTGGTGTCGCGCGTCGCCGCCGCCGCCGCCCGGCTGACCGCCAACCACGCCATGCGGCCGGGCCTGGCCGCCGTCATCGTGGGGGAAGATCCGGCCAGCCGCATCTACGTCCGGTCGAAGGGCGAACGCGCCGACGAGGCAGGATTCCGGTCGGAGACGGTGCAGTTGCCGGCGGAAACCGGCCAGGCCGAACTGTTGGCCGTCATCGACCGGCTGAACCGGGACCCCGGCATCCATGGCATCCTGGTTCAGCTGCCCCTGCCCGACCGGATCGATCCGGAGGCGGTGTTGGCGGCGATCGACCCCAACAAGGACGTGGATGGCTTTCACGTGGTCAATGTCGGCCGGCTGGCCACCGGGGGACAGGGACTCGTTCCCTGTACGCCGCTGGGTTGTCTGATGCTGTTGAAGGCCGAGCTGGGCGATCTGTCGGGCCTGGAAGCCGTGGTGGTGGGCCGGTCCAACATCGTCGGCAAGCCCATGGCGCAGTTGCTGCTGGCCGAGAACTGCACGGTGACCCTGGCCCATTCGCGCACCCGGGACCTGCCGGCCGTCTGCCGCCGCGCCGACATTCTGGTGGCGGCCGTGGGGCGGCCGGAGATGATCCGCGGCGACTGGATCAAGCCCGGCGCGACGGTGATCGACGTGGGGATCAATCGCGTGCCCTCGGCCGATCCTGTGAAGGCGGCGGAAGGAAGGACCCGCGTGGTCGGCGACGTGGCCTTCGCCGAGGCCGCGGCGGTCGCCGGACGGATCACGCCCGTGCCCGGCGGCGTCGGGCCGATGACCATCGCCTGCCTGCTGGCGAACACCTATGTCGCCGCCTGTCGATCGGCGGGTGTGACGCCCGAGCCGCTGGACGCTTGAAGAGCCGTCACGAAGGGCTGATAGTCCCCCCGAAGGCGGCGTTGGGCCGCGTTCGAGAAGGGCTGTCTCGATGATGCAGATCAACTCCCGCCTGGCGGCCGTCGCGGCCGTCGTCGTCATGGCCCCGGCCGTGTCGGGATGCGGCGTCAACGCCATTCCGACCAATGAGGAGCGGGCGCAGGCCGAATGGGCCAATGTCCAGGCGGCCTACCAGCGGCGTGCGGACCTGATCCCCAACCTGGTCGCCACCGTCCAGGCGGCCGCCGTGGCCGAGCGCACGACCCTGACCGAGGTGATCGAGGCCCGCTCGCGTGCCACCTCGATCCAGGTGTCGCCGGAGACGCTCAACGACCCGGCCGCCTTCCAGCGCTACCAGGCCGCCCAGGACGAGCTCAGCCGGGGCCTGGGCCGGCTCCTGCTGGTCGCCGAACAGTATCCGCAGATCCAGTCGAACCAGAATTTCATCGCCCTGCAGAGCCAGCTCGAGGGGACCGAGAACCGCATCAATGTGGCGCGGCGCGACTACAATGAGGCCGTGCGGGTTCACAACACCGCCCTGCGCACCTTCCCGACCGTGATCTGGGCCACGACCATCCATTCCGGTTCGAAGCCGATGACCCTGTTCAGCGCCAATGCGGCCGCACAGAGCGCGCCGACCGTCGCCTTCGACGTCGGGCCGGGCGGCGCTGCGGCGGGCGCGGCCCCGGGCTCGGCCCCGCCGGCCCGGTGATCGCCCCCGCCCGTTCCGTGAGTTCGACGACCCTTGCGCGCCTGCTTGCGCTGGCCTGCGCCTGGCTGGTCCTCTGCCTGCCCGTGGCGGCGCAGGAACTGCAGTTCCCGGCCCTGACCGGCCGGGTGGTCGACCAGGCCAATCTGCTGTCGGCCGAAAAGGAGGCCGAACTGACGCAACGGCTGGAGGCCCTGGAGCGCGAAAGCTCCGACCAGCTGGTGGTGGTCACCGTGGAGTCGCTGCAGGACCGCGACATCGCCGACTACGGCTATCAGCTGGGACGGGCCTGGGGCATCGGCCAGGGCGAGACGGACAACGGCGTGCTGCTGATCGTGGCGCCCAATGAGCGCAAGGTCCGCATCGAGGTCGGTTACGGCCTGGAGCCGATCCTGACCGACGCCCTGTCGGCCCTGATCATCCATGATCAGATCCTGCCGGCCTTCCGCGAGGGCGGGTTCGAACGCGGCATAGACAACGGCGTGGCCGCCATCGAGATCCAGCTTCGACTCGACCCCGAAGAGGCGGCGGCGCGGGCTGCCCAGGCCGAGGCGCCGAAGGCCGACATCCCGCCCGAGGTCATCGGCTTTCTGGTCTTCATCGTCTTCATCCTGGTGATGTCGTTCGTCGGCGCCCTGTCGCGGGCGGGGCGTCGCGGCAGGGGCGGCGACGGCGACGGCATGACCCCCATCCTGATCTGGGCGGCGCTGGAGGCGCTGAGCAGCGCAGGGCGCGGCGGCGGCGGAGGCGGCGGGTTCGGGGGCGGTGGATTCGGCGGTGGCGGCGGCGGCTTCGGCGGCGGCGGCGCCTCGGGGGGCTGGTGATGAAGATGTCGCCCGAAGACCATGCGCGCGTCGCCGCGGCGATCGCCCAGGCCGAGACCACGACGTCCGGCGAGATCTTCTGCGTCTTCGCGCGCCGGGTCTCCGGCTACTGGGACGTGATGCTGGCCTGGGCGGCGGCCGCGGCCCTGCTGCTGCCCCTGCTGGCCATTCCCCTGGGGTTCGACCCCTCTACCCTGCCCAGTCTGGCCGACGGCTGGCGGGCGGGGCATTCCGCCTCGGCCGCAGTCAGCGCCGGGGCCGCCATCGCGGGCCATGCGGTGCTGCAGGCCGCGACCTTCCTGATCGTTCTGGCCCTGGGGCTGATCCCGCCTGTCCGGCGCCTGCTGACGCCAGCCCCCATTCGACGCGACCGGGTCCGCCGGGCGGCGCTCCACCAGTTCCTGGCGCACGGTCTGCATGTGACGGAGGCACGCACCGGCGTGCTCATCTTCGCCGCCGATGCCGACCACCGTGTCGAGGTGATCGCCGACAAGGGCATCCACTCGCGGGTCGACCAGCAGGTCTGGGCCGACGCCGCCGCCGCCCTGGTTCTGGGGATGAAGGCGCGCCGGCCCGGCGACGGCTTCGTCAAGGCCGTCGGCCTGTGCGGCGCGGTTCTGGCGGCGCATTTTCCGCCGACCGACCGCAATCCCAATGAGGTCGCCGACCGACTCGTGGAGATCTGAGCGCCCATCCCGGCGCCGACCCCATGCCGCGTCTGCTGACCTACAATGTGCACCGGTGCGTCGGCGTGGACCGTCGTCTGGACGTCGACCGCATCGTGGCGGTGATCGCCGACTGCGCCCCGGACGTGGTCTGCCTGCAGGAACTCGACGTCGGCCGGGCGCGCACCGGCTGGGTCGACCAGGCCCGGACCATCGCCGGGAAACTGTCGATGGCGGTGCGGTTCCACGCCGCCATGCGGGTAGAGGCCGAGCTTTATGGCGACGCCATCCTGACACCCCACCCGGAGCGGCTGGTCCGGGCCGGTCCCCTGCCCAGCGTGCGCGGCATCCCGGGTCTGGAGCCCCGCGGCGCGCTGTGGATCGAGGTCGATTTCGGCGGGACCACCGTCAACGTCATCAACACCCACCTGGGTCTGGTGCCGCGCGAGCAGGCGCGACAGGCCGCCGCCCTGGTGGGCAGGGACTGGGCCGGCAGCGAGGCCTGTTCAGGGCCCACACTTCTGTGCGGCGACTTCAACGCCACCTCCCTGACCCGGCCCTATCGGTTGATCACGGCCAGACTGGACGACGCCCAGCGCCGGTTGGGCCTGAAGCCGTCGGTCAAGACCTTTCCGTCCAGCTTTCCGGCCATCCGCATCGACCATGTCTTCGCCAGCCCCGAGGTGCGGATCACCGGGGCCCATGCGCCCTTTTCGCCGCTGTCGCGCATGGCGTCTGACCACCTGCCGCTGGTGGTCGACTTCGAGATCGACAGCTAGTCCAGGTCCAGCGCCGCCGCGCCGCGCAGGATCGCCTCCGCCGCGGGCGCATGTTTGGCGTCCGATCCATCGTGCAGGACCAGCGCCGGCAACAGGACCAGCGGGGCGCGGCCCATGCGCACAGCCTGCACGATGACGCGCTTGGCCGGGCGATCGGCATGGGGCTGGATCGGCAGGATGCGGAACGACCCGGCCTTGCGCCCCAGCAGGGCCAGAAGATCGGCCAGCCGGTCGGCGCGGTGGATCATCAGGATCCGCCCGCCGTCCCGCACCCCCGCCAGCAGGAATTCGGTCCAGGCCTCCAGCCCGTCGTCGGCCATCCAGGCGCCCCGTTTGGCCGGATCGGGCGCGCGCAGGGACTGCGGATCGTCGAAAAAGGGCGGGTTGGACACACCACAGTCGGCGCGCGGCCGGTCCAGTGCCGCGAATCCGGCCGCGACATCGGCCTCCGCAACCTCGCCGTCCAGACCGTTCAGGACCAGATTGCGGTGGGCCAGGGCGGCCATGTCCGCCTCCCGCTCCACGCCCAGAAAACGCACCGCGGGGCGGCGTGCGCCGATCTGGCACAGGACAGCCCCCGCGCCGCAGCCGGCCTCCAGCACCGTCTCCCCCGGCCGGGCCGCCACAGCCGCCGCCAGCAGGGCCGCGTCCATGCCCGCGCGATAGCCGCGGGCCGGCTGAAGAAGGCGCACGCGACCGTTCAGAAGCGTGCTCTCCTCGACCCTATGGGAACTTGCGACGGTCACGCGCCTTGACCCCTCCATGACCGGACACCATTGTGCGGCGCATCGCCATTCGGCAAGGCGGCCCCACGCACGTGGCCCCGCCCACATCGATTTCTATTCCGAGAGAGTTGCCCGCTTGGACGCCGCCCCCGCGCCCCTCGTCCGGTCCCGAGGTCAGGTCGACGCCCTGGTGCGGCTTGCCGCGCCCGACATGGGCCGTGTCGACGCGCTGATCCTGGACCGGATGAAGTCCGATGTGCCGGTCATCCCCTTGCTGGCCGAGCATCTGGTCGGCGCCGGCGGCAAACGCCTGCGCCCCCTGCTGACGGTGGCGGCTGCCCGGGCCACCGGGATCGAGGGCGCTCTGGACGCGCCGCTGAAGCTGGCCGCAGCGGTGGAGTTCATCCACACCGCCACCCTGCTGCATGACGATGTGGTCGACGGCTCCAAGCTCCGGCGCGGCAAGGTGGCGGCCCATCTGATCTGGGGCGCAGCCTCCAGTGTGCTGGTCGGCGACTTCCTGTTCGCCCGGGCCTTCGAACTGATGGTCGAGACCGGGCGGATGCGCGCGCTCGGCATCCTGGCCAGGGCGGCGGGGGTCATCTCCGAGGGCGAGGTGCTGCAGCTGACCCGCGCCCACGATCTGAATCTGGACCGCGACATCTATCTGAAGATCGTCACCGCCAAGACCGCCGAACTGTTCGCCGCGGCCGCCGAGGCCGGGGCCGAGGGCGTCGACGCCCCTCCCGCCATGGTCGCCGCGCTGAGGGCCTATGGGCTGAACCTGGGCCTGGCCTTCCAGCTGGCCGACGACGCCCTGGACTACGGCGGCCGGTCCGAGACCCTGGGCAAGAATGCCGGCGACGACTTCGGCGAGGGCAAGGTCACCCTGCCCCTGCTGCTGGCCGCGGCGCGCACGCGGGGGCGCGAGGACGCCTTCTGGGAACGCACGATCACCCAGGGTCAGAGGACCGAGGGCGACTTCCGCCGCGCCCGCGAACTGGTCATCGGCACCGGTGCCCTGGGCGCCACCCTCGACGAGGCCGGCGCCTTCGCCGACCGCGCCAAGGCGGCCCTGTCCGCCCTGCCCGCCTCCGACTGGCGCGCGGCACTGGAAGACCTCGCGGACTTCGCGGTCAGCCGGGCGGCCTAGCGAAGGCTGGCACAGAACCGCTGGATGCGGCGGCAGCCCTCCTCCAGCACGTCCTCCGACGTCGCATAGCTGATGCGGAAATAGGGGCTGAGGCCGAAGGCCGACCCCTGCACCACGGCCACGCCCTCGGCGTCCAGCAGGGCCGAGACGAAGGCGTCGTCGCCGTCGATCACCGTGCCGTCCGGCGCGGTCTTGCCGATCAGGCCCTCGATCGACGGATAGACGTAGAAGGCGCCCTCCGGGTTTGGGCAGCGGATCCCCGTCGCCTGGTTCAGCATCGACACCACCAGATCGCGGCGACGTTCGAAGGCTTGGGCCCGCTCCGCGATGAAGTCCTGGGGCCCGTTCAGGGCCTCGACGGCCGCCCACTGGCTGATCGAGGAGGGGTTGGAGGTGGTCTGGCCGGCGACCTTGCGCAACAGGTCGATCAGGGGTTTGGGCCCGCCTGCGTAGCCGATGCGCCAGCCGGTCATGGCATAGGCCTTGGACACGCCGTTCACCGTCAGGGTCCGGTCGATCAGGTCGGGCGCGACCTGGGCGAAGGTCAGATAGGCGAAGTCGCCGTAGATCAGGTGCTCGTACATGTCGTCGGTCATGACCCAGACCTGGGGATGACGACGCACGACCTCGGCCAGGGCTTCCAGCTCGGGCCCGGTGTAGGCGGCCCCGGTGGGGTTGGACGGGCTGTTGAGGATCAGCCATTTCGTCCGGGGGGTGATCGCCGCCTCCAGCGCCTCGGGCCTCAGCTTGAAGCCGTCCGCCTCATGGCCGACCACCGTGACCGGCTCGCCGCCCGCCAGCAGCACCATGTCGGGATAGCTGACCCAGTAGGGGGCCGGCACGATCACCTCATCGCCCGGCGACAGGGTGGCGACCAGGGCATTGTAGAGCACCGCCTTGCCGCCCGGGGCCACGTGGATCTGGTTCGTCTCGTACGAGAGACCGTTCTCGCGCGCGAACTTGGCGACGATCGCCGCCTTCAGCTCGGGCAGGCCGTCGACGTCGGTGTATTTGGTCTCGCCGCGGGTGATGGCGGCGATCGCGGCCTGTTTGACGTTCTCCGGCGTGTCGAAGTCCGGCTCGCCCGCGCCCAGCCCGATCACGTCCCGCCCCTCCCGCTTCAGCTCCCGCGCCCGCGCCGTGACGGCCAGGGTCGCCGACGGCTTCACGCGCGCCAGGGCGGAGGACTGGAGCTGGGTCATGGG
>CAMCIP010000010.1 GCA_945874855.1 Brevundimonas vancanneytii | reverse complement strand
ATAGACCGCCAGAAAGATCAGCATTCCGGCCGACGCCACGGCCCGGCGCGCGCGCGGGCCCATCAGCGGGTGCTCCGGAACAGGAAGTGGGCGAACAGGCACAGCACGGCGCCGCCCAGGGCCCAGCCGACCCAGAGCCAGCCGTCCAGGGTCCCGACCGCGAAGACGCGCACCGCCAGAGAGGCGCCGCACAGGGCCCCGACGCCGCCGACGAGCAGCGCCTGGTCCAGGCTGCGGCGACCGGTCAGCTGATCGGCGATCACGGCCAGGCCGAGGACGGAGAGCAGGGCGACGATGACGTCCAGGTGCTGCACGGCGGACCCTTGCGAAAACTGCGACCGATCGCCCTCCGACTCGATCTCGGGCGCGGGGGCGGGCATACCCCGTACGCGAGCCGCCCGTGGGGCGGAAAGCCTTACTACAGTGACGGACGGCGAGCGTCGAATGAACCGTATCCATACCCCCGATCGCGCGCCCGCGGTGGCGATCTGGCTGGGGTCGGTCGCAGCCCTGGTTTTCGTGATGGTGGCAGTCGGCGGGATCACGCGTCTGACCGGCTCGGGCCTGTCCATCACCGAATGGCAGCCGATCATGGGGGCCGTGCCGCCCCTGAACGAGGCCGACTGGGCGGAGGCTTTCGCCAGATATCAGGCCATCCCCCAGTACCAGCAGGTCAATGCCGGCATGACCCTCGGGGAGTTCAAGGGCATCTTCTGGTGGGAATGGATTCACCGCCAGCTCGGGCGGCTGATCGGCGCGGCCTTCGCCCTGCCATTCCTGGTCTTCCTGGTGCTCAGGATGGTGCCGCGGCGTCTGGTCTGGCGCTGTGCCCTGCTGCTGGCGCTCGGCGGCATCCAGGGCGCCATCGGCTGGTGGATGGTGTCCTCGGGCCTGTCGGAGCGGGTTGATGTGGCCCCCGAGCGGCTGACGGTGCATCTGGGCCTGGCCCTGGCGATCTTCGCCGGCCTGATCTGGACCGCGCTGGAGGCGGCGTTCGGCGAGGAGGCGTCGCGCTCGCCCGTCGGCTGGAGCCGGGGTGCGGCCCTTCTGCTGGGACTGGTCTATCTGCAATGCCTGCTGGGCGGACTGGTGGCCGGGGCCAAGGCGGGCCTGATCTACACCGACTGGCCGCTGATGAACGGGCAGGTCCTGCCGCCGGTCGACTGGAGCGCTGGCGGCATGGCCTTCCTGCACGACCATGGTCTGGTGCAGTTCAATCACCGGATCACGGCCTATGTGCTGTTCGGGGCCGCCGTGGTCTATGCCGTGCAGGCGTGGCGGGCGCGACTGGCCGAGGGGCTGGGCGCCTGGGCCTACGCCCTCGCGGGCGTGGTCACCCTGCAGGCCGTGCTGGGCATCGCCACCCTGATGCACGCCGTGCCGATCGGGCTGGGCGTCCTGCACCAGGCCGGCGCCGCCTTCGTGCTGGGGATCGCCACGGCCAATCTCTGGATGGTCCGGCGATCGCAGCCCCGTCTGTTCCGGGCCGGGCGTCGCCTCTGATCAGGCCTGCGACGAGACCGTGTTCCAGGGACCCCGGATGGCCAGTGTCAGGCCCGGATACATGATGTTGACGAACATCGTGCCGTCCGGGGCGAAACAGGCGCCGGCGAACTCCGAATTGCCGCTGAAGACGTTGCGCGCGATGACATAGATCTGACCCTCCGGCGTCACGCCCCGGATGTGGTTGCGGATTTCGGACGAATAGTTGTCCTCGCACAGGATCAGATGGCCCCAGGGCGCGATGGCCAGGTTGTCGGCCATGTTCATGACCTTCTCGTCGGCCGTCTCGACGAACAGCTGGACTCGGCCGCCCGCCTCGCCGGGCTGATAGCGCAGGACCTGGCCCCGCTTCAGCGGGCCGCCGCTGGTGGCAGTGAAATACAGTTCACCGTCGCCCCAGAAGATGCCCTCGCCGCGGGCGAAGATCGCCGCGCCCGCTGCCCGGCCGCGCTTGCGCAGGTCGCCGGCCGGGTCCTCGACGTCGTCCAGATCGATCCAGACCGCGTCGCGCCAGTCGCCGACGGACCACAGGCGGGTCTCGTGGTTGGTCGTGTCCGCTCCGGGCATGCCGCGCAGGCCAAGGGCCTGCAGCCGGCCGCCGCGCGCCAGCTGGCCCGGCACGTCGGGCAGGAAGCGGTAAAACAGGCTGTCGCCGGTGTCCTCGGTCAGATAGACGATGCCCGTTGCCGGATCGACGCAGACCGCCTCGTGGTCGAACCGGCCCATGGCCTTCAGCGGCACGGGCTCCACCAGTCCGGTGGCCGCCGCGGGCACTTCGAAGACCCAGCCGTGGGCCTTGGTCACGTCGGCGTCGTCGGGCGTTTCCGTGGTCTCCTCGCAGGTCAGCCAGCTGCCCCAGGGGGTGTGCCCCCCGGCGCAGTTGGTCGAGGTCCCGGCCAGCGACAGGTGCTGGCGGACCACGCGTCGGGCCTGAAGGTCATAGACCACCGTGGTCGTGCCCCCGGCCAGGGGCGCGCCGCCCTTGGTGACGTCAAAGGCCTTGCTCGCGTCGAGCAGATGGGCCCGCTGACGGTTGAAGCCCGCCGGGCCCATGTTCCGGTGCAGGGCGCGGCCGTCGCGCAGCTCGTGGTTCCGCACCAGGGCGACCTGGGTGCCCGACAGGGCGAAACAGCCCATGCCGTCCGGCTGGCCGGGCACGAACAGGCCGTCGTCCATGGTGTCGCCCGACTGGGACACGACCTCGTAGGAAAAGCCCCGGGGCAGATCCAGCACGCCGTTGGGATCGGGGATCAGATCGCCGTACCCCCGGACCTGGTTGACGTAGGTGGGGGCGGTCTGGCCATGGGCGTGCCGGGCCAGGCCGGCGAAGGCCAGGCCCGCGGCCCCGGTGGCGATCAGGCGGCGGCGGTCGATGCGCATGGGCGGGTCTCCAAGGTTCACCTCCGCTTATGCCGGTCAGGGGAGGCGAGGTCATCACGGTTCCATGACCGAACGGGCGTCCCCGGTCCGGAAACCGGCGAACGATCCTGCAAATGAACGAGGTATTTTAATACCGCTAACTCAAAGCGGATACAAAACAGACAGTTAAGCCTGAGACAGCGTTGTGTGTGGCGTTGACCGCGGTCGCCCCATGCTCTATTGCCGCGCCTTCCGTCGACGGGCCCTGCCTGGCCTGCCGCCCTCAACCATTGGACCCTTCGTCATGCTGAAGAGCACCACGGCTTCGTTGAAGCCGGCCGAGGTCGACAAGAAGTGGATCCACATCGACGCTGAAGGCGTCGTCGTGGGCCGCCTCGCGACCTTCATCGCCAACCGCCTGCGCGGCAAGCACCTGCCGACCTACACCCCGCACGTGGATTGCGGTGACTATGTCGTCGTCACCAACGTCGACAAGGTGGTGTTCACCGGCAAGAAGACGACCGACAAGGTCTACTATCGCCACACCGGCCACCCCGGAGGCGTCAAGGAAACGACCCCCGCCAAGGTTCTGGCCGGCCGCTTCCCCGAGCGGGTCCTGGAAAAGGCCGTCGAGCGCATGCTGCCCAAGGAAAGCCCGCTGGCCCGCAAGCAGATGACGCACCTGCGTCTGTTCGCCGGCGCCACGCACGATCACGAGGCCCAGAAGCCCGAAACCATCGACTTCAAGGCGAAGTCGACCAAGAATGTCCGGAGCGTTTGAGCATGACCGACGTGACCGCTGAAACCGTCGCGCCCGCGACCGACGCCCCGACCGCCGCCCCCGCGGCCACCGGCTTCGACGCCCTCAAGGGGCTCGGCACCGTCGGCGCCGGCGAGGAGCACCCCGTCTACGTCCAGAAGCTGGACGCCCAGGGCCGCGCCTATTCGACCGGCAAGCGCAAGAACGCCGTGGCCCGCGTCTGGGTCAAGCGCGGCACGGGCAAGTTCACCATCAACGGCAAGGACCAGGAGGCCTATTTCGCCCGCCCCGTCCTGCGCATGATGATCGCCCAGCCGCTGCAGGTGACCGACCGCGCCACCCAGTATGACGTGATCTGCACCGTCGAAGGCTCGGGCCTGTCGGGCCAGGCCGGCGCCATCCGCCACGGCCTGTCGCACGCCCTGACCCACTATGAGCCGGAACTGCGCAAGCTGCTGAAGCCGCACGGCTTCCTGACCCGCGACAGCCGCGTCGTCGAGCGCAAGAAGTACGGCCGCGCCAAGGCCCGCCGCTCGTTCCAGTTCTCGAAGCGCTAAACCGCCTCACGCGGTTTGGATCAGGGGCGCTTCGGGAAACCGGAGCGCCCTTTGTCTATGTGGGGTGTGTCATGAAGCGGATTTCGATAACCGGCGCCGATCGCGACCCAACGGGGGCGCATTTCCTGCGCGAGGATCTTATCGTCGAAGCTGGCGGAGTGGTCGAAGGCGAGAGGGTGGTCATCTACCTGTACGACGAGCCTGGTGAGTGTGAAGCCGTCGTCACACGATATCCCGGGTGGGAGCCTCATCTGTTTGCTCGTGAGGACGGGCCTTGGCGGACTCCAGAGTGATTGAATGACCCACACCATCTTCATCGACGGCGAGGCCGGGACCACGGGGCTGGAGATCCGCGAGCGGCTGCAGGCGCGCGGCGATCTGGAGCTGATCCTGCTCGGCGACCGGCGGCGCGACGTCGAGGCCCGGCGCGCGGCGTTGAACGGCGCCGATGCGGTCATCCTGTGCCTGCCCGACGACGCGGCCCGGGAAGCCGTGGCCATGGTCGAAAACCCCGAGGTGCGGGTGATCGACGCCTCCACCGCCTTCCGCGTCGATCCGATGTGGGCCTATGGCTTTCCCGAGCTGGCGCCGGGGCGGCGCGAGCGGATCATGGCGGCCCGGCGGGTCTCGAACCCCGGCTGCTATCCCACCGGCTTTCTGGCCCTGGTCGCGCCGCTGGTGCGGGCGGGGATCGTGCCCGCGGACTGGCCCGTCACGGTCAATGCCGTCAGCGGCTATTCCGGCGGCGGAAAGGCCATGATCGCGGAGTTCGGTTCCGGCTCGGAGGCCGGAATGACGACGCGGCCCGATCCCTTCCGCGCCTATGGCCTCAGCCTGACGCACAAGCACGTGCCCGAGATGACCCGACATTCAGGCCTGTCGCGGCCCGTGCTTTTCGCGCCTGCGGTGGGGAACTACAGGCAGGGGATGCTGGTCGAGGTGCCGCTGCATCTGGAGGCCCTGCCGGGGTCGCCGTCGATCGAGGTGGTCCACGGCTGCCTGGTCGAGGCCTATGCCGGCGCCCGCTTCGTCGAGGTGGCCTCGCTGGAGGCCACCGAGGCCCTGACCGGCCTGACGCCCGAGGGGCTGAACGGCACCAACCGCCTGCGCCTGCACGTGTTCGGCGACCGGTCAGGCGGGCAGGCGCGTCTGGTGGCCCTGCTGGACAATCTGGGCAAGGGCGCCTCGGGCGCGGCGGTGCAGAATCTGAACCTGATGCTGGGTCTGGACGAGGCGGCCGGTCTGGTCTGAGCGCCCTGCGCCGTCGCCGCGGTTGAAACCGTCGTCGCCTTGACGGCGTATGTGCAGTCATGACCCCGATCCGCACCGACCGCCGCCGCCTGATCCTGGGCGCCTCCGCCCTGACCGTCGCCGCCTGCGCGCCCGAGGGCGTGGACGCCCAGGACTCGCGCTTCGCCAACTCGCCCTTCCGGCGCATCCCGGACGCCGAATGGCGCCGCCGGCTGCCGGGGCTGAGCTATGACGTCCTGCGGCGCGAGGCGACCGAGCGGCCCTACACCAGCCCGCTGAACGATGAGAAGCGGGCCGGGACTTTCCTGTGCCGCGGCTGCGAACTGCCGCTGTTCCGCTCGGACTGGAAGTATGACAGCCGCACCGGCTGGCCCAGCTTCTGGCAGGTGATGTCGGCCAACATCGGCACCAAGACCGATTTCCTCATCGGCATCCCGCGCACCGAATATCACTGCGCCCAGTGCCTGGGACATCACGGCCACGTCTTCGACGACGGTCCGCGCCCGACGGGCAAGCGCTACTGCAACAACGGCGTGGCCCTGATCTTCCGGCCTGCCTAGACACTGATCGTTTGAGGCGGACCCACTGCGTGGGTCCGCCGAACGCGTGGCGCACGGTCTCGCTCAGGCCTTAGGCCCGGCGGGCCTTCAGGGCGCTGTCGACCGTGGCCCCGCACCAGACGCCGGCGATGACCACCAGCAGGCCGTAGTTGTGACCGGGCCAGACCACGGGAACGGCTGCGGCCGCCAGAACCAGCAGCGGATAGATGGCCGCCCAGGGCGCGGTCGCAGGGGCCCCCGGGTCGATCAGGGGCGGGCGCGGCGGCAGCTTCATCACCTTCAGCAGCAGCGGATTGAGCAGCACGAATCCGCTGGCCGACACGAGGGCCAGCACGCCGTTGCGGAGCAGCTGATCCGGCGCACCGAAGACCGCCGTGGTGATCACCAGCAACGTCAGGGCGAAGGCGGTCGTCAGGGCCAGAAGGGCGTTCGGCTCCAGTCGGCTCAAGACTTCACCTTCACATAAGACCCGGGCGCCGGCTCGATCGCCTTGAGGGGGCCCCTGGCCGGATCGCGGGCGGGGACCATCTCGCCCGCGCGGGCATGCAGCCAGGCCGCCCAGTGGTTCCACCAGCTGCCCGGATGCTCCGCTGCCCCCGCCTGCCATTCGGCCAGCGTCGGCGGCAGGGCCGGGTTGATCCAGTGCTGGTATTTGGCCGCAGCGGGCGGATTGACCACGCCGGCGATATGGCCGGACCCCGCCAGGGTCAGGGTGACATCGGCACCGGAGAAGGCGCGGGCCGAGCGATAGACGGAGTTCATCGGCGCGATGTGGTCCTCGCGGCTGGCCTGGAAATAGAGCGGGATCTTCACCTTGGACAGATCGACGGTCAGCCCCCCGATGTGGAATTCACCCTGCGAAAGAAGATTCTGCCCGTACATGCTACGTAAGTAGTTGAGGTGCAGTGCCTTGGGCATGCGGGTCTGGTCGGCGTTCCAGAACAGCAGGTCGAAGGCCGGCGGGTCCTTGCCCATCAGGTAGTTGCTGACGAAGAAGGACCAGATCAGGTCATTGGCGCGGAGCGCATTGAAGGTGTCGGCCATGGCCGCGCCGGGGAGGACGCCCCCGGCGGCGTCCATCTGTTGCTCGATCTCGCTCAGCCAGTGCTCGTCGGTGAACAGAAGCAGATCGCCGGCCTCGGCGAAGTCGTGCTGGGCCGCGAAGAAGGTCGCCGCATTGACCCTGTCGTCGCCCTTCGCCGCCATATGGGCCAGGGCCGCGCCCAGCAGGGTGCCGCCGATGCAGTAGCCGACCGCATTCAGCCGCTCCGCACCTGACTGTTCCAGCACCTTGTCGATGGCGCGATAGATGCCCTTTTCCAGATACTGGTCGAAGTTCCAGTCGGCCTTGTCGCGGTCCGGATTGACCCAGGAGCAGACGAAGACCGTGAACCCCTGGGCCGACAGCCAGCGGATCATCGAGTTCTCGGGCTGCAGGTCCAGAATGTAGAATTTGTTGATCCACGGCGGGAAGATCAGCAGCGGGATGGCGCGCTGCGTCCCGGTGGCCGCATCGTACTGGATGAGCTCGAACAGTTCGTCGCGCCAGACCACCTGGCCCGGAGCCGTGGCCACGTTCACGCCCACCTCGAACCGGCCATAGTCGGCCTGGCTGATCTTCAGCTTGCCCATGCCGCGTTCCAGATCGGCGGCGAAATTCTGCATGCCCTTGACCAGGCTCTCGCCATTGGTGTCGGCCATGGCCTTCAGCGCCGCCGGATTGGAGGCGAGGAAGTTGGAGGGCGAGAAGGCGTCGGTCAGCAGTTTGGTGAAGAATTCGGCGCGTCGCTTGGTCCGGGGATCGACGTCCTCCACCGAGGAGACCAGACCGTTCATCCAGTCGGCGCTGATCAGATAGGACTGGCGCATGACGTCGAACATCGGGTTCTCGGACCAGGCGGGGTCCTTGAACCGCTTGTCCTTCGATGCCTCGGGCGCGGCCTCACCCGCGGCGCGGCGCGTGGCCCCGGCCCAGAGGTCCAGATAGCGGTTGAACAGATCGGCCTGGGCCGCGAACAGCTTGTCGGGCCGCGAGGCCAGGCCCGCCATCACCTGGGTCATGGCCGGGCCGACGTTGAAGGGATCGGCCGAAAGGGCGGCGGGGCGATCCGCCTGGCTGAGCGCGGCCTCGGCGATGGCCGACTGTGCTGTCATGGCCGCCCGCGCCAGATTCAGCGACAGGGTCTCGATCATGGTGCGCGTGACTTCGCTCGTCGGCGGAGGCGGCGGAGCGAAACGCAGCTTCTCGCTGGGTTTGGGGGCCGGCTCAGGCGCGGCAGCGGCCGGCCGGGGTGGGGCCTTGGCCCGCGGCTTGGCCGAGGTCGGGCGGCCGGGCTTGCGCGGCGCGGCCTTGGGCGGCGGGGGCAGGTCGGGGGTCTTGGGTCGCTTGGCCATGGTCGCTTCCGGGGCGGACGGTCCCGCGACCGCCCTTTCGCCGATTTCGATCATGGCATATGACCGGGCCCGAAATGAACGCGCGGACGTGGAAAAAGACGGTCTCGGGGGCCGGGTTCGTGGTCCTCGCCACGCTGGGCGGCTGCCAGACCGCCCTGGACGTCGCCGAAAGCCCCGATCCGGGCGACACCGTCCGCATTGCCGAGGTGGTCAACGCCAACCGGGTCTATCCCCGCTGGGAGGACTTTCCTGGCGCCGGCACGGACCGAATCTCGCCCACCCAGGTGCGCGGCGAGGTCGGTGCGCTGAAGGCCGGGGCGGACGAACTGGAGATCCAGGTGGCCGCGATCGACTGGACCGGCCTGGACGCCGGGGCCATCACCGCCGGCGTGCGGGCGCGCGTTGCCGCAGTGCCGGTCTCGCCCGACGCGGCCCGAACCCGAACGGAGGTCGAGGCCTTCGCCCTAACCCTGCGAGAGCGCGCCCGCGCGCCCGCGCCCGTCCACCGGCGCTGACCGTCGCCGTTCCGTCGTCGAGACGGCGCAAATCTGCCAGCCTGCATCCCCGAGGAGAATCGCCCATGGCCGAAACGGCTCCCGCCCTGAACCTGGCCGACGCGGCCGCCCGCGTCACCGAGGCGGCCGCCGTCGCGGCCTACGGCCTGATCGGACGCGGCGACGAAAAGGCCGCCGATCAGGTGGCGGTCGACGCCATGCGCACGGCCCTGAACGCCCTCGACATCGACGGCCGCATCGTGATCGGCGAGGGCGAGCGCGACGAGGCACCGATGTTGTACATCGGCGAAAAGGTGGGCACGGGACGCGGCCCCGCGATCGACATCGCCCTCGATCCGCTGGAAGGCACCACCCTGACGGCCAAGGCCATGGCCAACGCCCTCGCCGTCCTGGCCCTCGCCCCCCGCGGCGGTCTGCTGCACGCGCCTGACACCTATATGGACAAGATCGCGATCGGCCCGGGCCATCCCGCCGGGACCGTCGATCTGGACCTGCCGCCGGCCGAGAACGTCAGGGCGCTGGCGCGGGCCAAGGGCGTGCGGCCTGAGGACATCTGTGTCTGTGTCATGGACCGGCCGCGCCACGCCGAGCTGATCGCCGCCCTCCGTGGGGTCGGGGCCAAGGTGGTGCTCATCACCGACGGCGACGTGGCCGGTGTGATCCACACCACCCAGCCGGAGACGGGAATCGATCTGTATCTCGGCTCCGGTGGCGCGCCCGAGGGCGTTCTGGCGGCCGCGGCCCTGAAATGCGTCGGCGGCCATTTCCAGGGTCGCCTGATCTTCCGCAATGACGACGAGCGCGCCCGGGCCGCACGGACCGGCGTGGTCGATCTGGACCGCAAATACGACCTGCACGACCTTGTGTCCCGGGATGCCGTCTTCGCCGCCACCGGCGTGACCAAGGGCGCACTGCTGGACGGGGTCGAGGTCGCGGGCGGGGCCGTGTCGACCCACACCCTGGTGATGGACTCTTCTGATCGGACCGTCCGTCGCATCCGTACGCTCCGGCCGTTCTGATGGCGGACGGCGGGGCGCCGACCGGGACCCGAACCGCCTTTCTGGGCGTCGAGCGCTCCCTGTCGGGCCGCGCCTGGCGTCAGAGGGCGGCCGCCGAGGCGACCGTGCGCGCCCTGATGCAGGCCCACGGTCTGGTCGCGCCCCTTGCCCGGGCTCTCGCGGCCCGTGGCGTGGACGCCGACGGAGCCACAGCCTTCCTCGATCCGACCCTGAAGACCTGGTTTCCGGACCCCTCGACCTTCATCGACATGGACGCGGCGGCAAGCGCCGTCGTCGATGCGGTGGAAAAGGGCGCGGCCGTTCACGTTTTCGCCGACTATGACGTCGATGGGGCCTCCAGTGCGGCCCTGCTGGTAAGGTGGTTCCGCGACATGGGCGCGGAGCTGCCCATCTATGTTCCTGACCGCCTGACGGAGGGGTACGGTCCCAGCGCCCGGGCCTTCGACACGCTGAAGGCGCGCGGGGCCGAGCTCGTCATCACGGTGGACTGCGGCGCGGCGGCGACCACGGCCCTGCAGCATGCGGCGGCTATCGATCTGCCGGTCGTCGTGATCGACCACCATCTGATGCGGGACGTGCCACCGCCCTGCCTGGCGGTGGTCAATCCCAACCGTCCGGGTTGCCCCTCCGGGCAGGGCAATCTCGCCGCGGCCGGAGTGGTCCTGGTGCTTCTGGCGGCGTTGAACCGCGAGGCGCGTCGGCGCGGTCTGTTCGCGACCCGACCGGAGCCCGACCTCCGCCGCTGGCTTGACCTGGCGGCGCTGGGGGCCGTCTGCGATGTGACCGGCCTGACGGGCTTCAATCGCGCGCTGACCGCCCAGGGGCTGAAGGTCATGTCGACCTGGGGCAACGTCGGCCTCCGCGCCCTGCTGGAGGCCGCTGGCGCCGAGCCGGGGCCGGCCGGCGTCATGCAGGCGGGCTTCATCCTCGGCCCGCGGATCAATGCGGGTGGCCGGATCGGGCGAGCCGACCTCGGCGCCCGCCTCCTCTCGACGGAGGATCCCGCCGAGGCCATGGCCCTGGCCGTCGAACTGAACGCCCTGAACCTTGAGCGGCGCGAGGTGGAGCGGCAGGTGACCGAGGAGGCCGTGCGCCGGGTCGAGGCCGGCGGCAGCCATGCCGATCAGGCTGTGATCACCGTCGCCGGCGAGGATTGGCATCCGGGCGTGGTCGGCATCGTCGCCGGCCGGCTGCGCGAACGCTGGCGCAAGCCGGTGGTCGTGATCGGGGTGGACGCCGTCAATGGCGTCGGCAAGGGCTCCGGCCGGTCCCAGCCGGGTCAGGATCTGGGTCGGGCGGTTCAGGCGGCCTGGGAAGCGGGTGTGCTGATGGCCGGCGGAGGCCATCCTATGGCGGCCGGGCTGACGGTGGCGTTGGACCGGATCGACGACCTGCGCCGCTTCCTCAGTGACCGGCTCGCCGACACGCGGGCCGAGGCGGAGGCCCTCGATGCGGTCGAGATCGACGCCCTCGTCGAGCCGGGCGCGGTGGACCGTGATCTGTTCGACCAGTTCCAGCGCCTGTCCCCGTTCGGCCCGGGCAACGCCGAGCCCGTCTTCGCGCTTGAACGCGTCACGCCGCGCGAGCCCGCGGTCATGGGGGCCGGCCATGTGCGGTGTCGCCTGGCGGGACCGGACGGGGCGTCGGTCCGCGCTGTCGCCTGGCGCTGTGCCGACCTGCCCCTGGGGCGCGCCATCCTGTCGGGGCAGGGGGGGCTGAGCGTGGTCGGTCGTCTCAAGGCGGACGACTGGAACGGGCGACGCGGCGTGCAGCTGGAGATCGACGACGCGGCCGATCCTCGGGCCGTCTGAACCCCGGCCGTCTCGACCGAAACGTCCGGCGACAGGGCTTGCACCTGCTGGAATCGGCGGCTATATCGCCCGCTCTCCGCGCAGCGGTCCCTTCGTCTATCGGTTAGGACGTCAGGTTTTCAACCTGAAAAGAGGGGTTCGATTCCCCTAGGGACTGCCACGCGGCCTGACCCCGCACATCGCCATCCACGATCAGTCTGCTGCTCAGCGGTCGCGACCGGATCGTGCGCCTGATCTGACTGTCTGGCGAGTGCCGGGGCAAGGCCCGGGCGGCAGCGGCTGAAAATGAGAGTTTTTTCCTCTTCCCCCGACTTCACGGAACGGTGATAAATGACTGTCCCCGCGTGTTTGCGGAGAGGGGTCAAGGCCGTGTCGGATTTCGAGGGGGCGGACGCATCGGAAGCGGTGCGCATCGCCGGCAGGATCAAGTGGTTCGACCCCGGCAAGGGTTATGGGTTCATCGTTCCTGACGATCCCAGCCAGACCGACCTCAGCGATGTGCTGCTGCACATCTCCAGCCTGCGCCAGAGCGGGATCGAAGCGGCTGCTGAGGGAGCGGCGATCACCTGCGCCTGCGTGCGCCGCTCGAAGGGCTGGCAGGTGGTGGAAATCTATGACCTGAATCTGGCTGAGGCCCAGGCCGGTACGCCGCCGCCGCATCGGCGGACGGGCTATGAGGCCCTGCGCCACTCCGCGCAAAGCGTGCTTGGCGCGGTTGCTCCGTCGGGGCCGATGGAAACCGCTGTGGTGAAGTGGTTCAATCGCACCAAGGGCTATGGTTTCGTGGTGCGTGAGGGCGCGGAGGGCGACATCTTCGTTCATGTCGAGACCCTGCGCCGCTGCGGACTTGACGACCTCGTTCCCGGTGAGGCCGTATCCGTCCGGTTCGCCGACGGCCCCAAGGGGCTGGTGGTGGCCGAGATCAAGCCGGGCGGCTGAGCGCGGCCCCCAGGTCTGAGCGGCGTCGTCGGATCCTTGTGTGACCCTGCCGAGCCGCCGCTCAGCCTCCTTGTCTCGAGCGCGCGCTTGGTTCACGGTTCACCATCTGTCCTGAACACGGCAATCCTGAGGAGGCGATGCATGGCCAATCGACGTCTGTTTCTGGTTGGTGCCCTGCTGGTCGCCCTTGGCGGCTGCGCCGGCGACGCCGTGGCTCCAGCGGGCGGCGAGACGGGGCCTCTCGAGCCCCTCGTCGTGATCACGGCGAGCGGCGAGCACGCGTTCGAGGTCGAGATCGCCGACGACGACGCCGAACGTCAGCGCGGCCTGATGTATCGCCCGCCGCTGGCCGACGACCGGGGCATGTTGTTCCAGTTCCCCGACTCGGCCGAGCGCGGCTTCTGGATGCGCAACACGCCCAGCTCGCTCGACATCATCTATATCGCCGCCGACGGTCGCATCGTCTCGATCGCCAAACACACGACGCCACAGTCGGAGACCACCTATCCGTCCAATGGCGCGGCCAAGGGGGTGCTCGAACTGCGCGCCGGCCGCAGCGACGAAATCGGCGCCAAGCCGGGCGATCAGGTGCGTCACCCCTTCTTCGGCAACTGAGGCGCGTTGCCCGCGTTGGTGCGGCGTGGCAGAAGCCGGGTCCTTGACGTCGGGGTGTGGCGCAGCCTGGTAGCGCATCTGCTTTGGGAGCAGAGGGTCGGAGGTTCGAATCCTCTCGCCCCGACCAAGGAGCCCATGGTGGCGACGCCGGGGGTTTTCCGACCGGTCCGTTGGTGCCGGGCGGTTGCAGAGAGTCTTGATTGAGGATCCCATGCTCGCGCGCATCTATCGACCGGCCCGCACGGCCATGCAGTCCGGCAAGGCCAAGACCCGTTCCTGGCGCCTCGACTTCCAGCCGGCGTCGGCGCGCTTCCTCGATCCCCTGATGGGATGGACCGGCACGACCGACCTCGACGGCCAGGTACGGCTGACCTTCGACACCCAGGAGGAGGCGGTGGACTTCGCCCGCCGCCACGGCATCGCCTTCCGCGTGCAGGAGCCGCAGGAGCCGAAACTGATCCTGAAGGCCTATTCCGACAATTTCGCCACCGGTCGCAAACAGCCCTGGACCCACTGACCCCTCGGGCTCGGTCCGTCCGCTTGCGGCTTGAGCCCGTTACGCTTTTGCGGCTATCGCTCGGCCCGGGCGCCCGTAGCTCAACTGGATAGAGCACCCGCCTTCTAAGCGGGTGGTTGCAGGTTCGAGCCCTGCCGGGCGCGCCAGAGCGCGGGTTGCGGGCCGCGGCTGAATGCCGTCTATGAGCCGGGTCCGCGTTTCGTTGCCACAGGGTCCGTCATGTTCCGGCGCAAGGCGTCGCTCCCGTTGCTCCTGTCGGTCGTCATTGGCGTCTCGGCCTGCGGCGAGCGGCGTGATGCGGTGCCCCTCCAGGGCGAGGACGGCGATGCGGCCCCCATCGCCGGACAGCGCACCCTCGAACAGTCCAGCCCGACCCTGGCGCGCGTCAAGCGGCGCGGACGCCTGAACTGCGGCGTGCATGAAGGCCTCGTTGGCTTCGCCTATACGGACAACAGGGGGGACTGGCGCGGCTTCGACGTCGACTTCTGCCGGGCGGTCGCTGCCGCCGTGCTGGGCGACCCCGACGCTGTGCGGTTCGTGCCCCTGAACAATCGCGACCGTCTGGCCGCCGTGCAGTCCGGCCGGGTCGATGTTCTGTGGCGCAACACCTCATGGACCATGACTCGCGACGCCAGTGCCGGCGTGGCCTTTGCGGGGGTGAATTATTACGACGGACAAGGCTTTCTGGTCCGCCGTTCACTCAATCTGACCAGTGCCGCAGAGCTGAGCGGCGCCCGGATCTGCGTCCAGGGGGCGTCGACCTCCCAGCTCAATCTGGCGGACTGGTTCCGCGTGCGCGGCCTCGCCCATGAGGCCGTGGTGACACCGGGCGAGGAGGAGGCGCGCGAAGCCTATGCGCGTGAGGATTGCGACGCCTTCACCGCCGACGTCTCGGCCCTGGCGGCGGCGCGGACGACCCTGGCCAATCCCGAGCAACATGCCATCCTGCCCGACGTCATTTCCAAGGAGCCGCTTGGCCCGGTGACCGTGCGGGGCGACGAGGGCTGGACCACGGTGATCCGCTGGACGCTGAATGCCCTCATCCTCGGCGAGGAGCTGGGCGTCACCCAGGCGGTGGCGCGGGGACGCGAGGTGCCGCGCGATCCCGCAGCACGCCGGCTGCTGGGGGTGGACGGCGAGTTCGGCCCCATGCTGGGGCTCGATCGGGCCTGGGCCCGCAACGCCCTCGCCGCCGTCGGCCACTACGGCGAGATCTTCGAACGTAATGTGGGGAGTGATTCTCCGCTCGACCTGGCCCGCGGGCTTAACGCACAATGGAACGCTGAACCGGGAGGGCTGCTGTACGCCCTTCCGATCCGATGACGCGGGATCAAGAGCCCGCAGGGGGACGCATGGATTCGACGAAAAAGGGCGGGGTCCCGCTGTACGTATGGATGCTGCTCGGCTTTGCCGTCGGCATGGGCGGCGGGCTCTATGTCAATCTCAACGGGCTGGAGGTCATTCCCTGGGTGATGGACATCATCCAGTCCGTCGGCCAGATCTTCCTGCGCCTGCTGTTCATGCTGGTACTGCCCCTGCTGTTCGCGGCCCTCGCAGTGGGCGTGGCCGAGATGGGCGATCTGAAGTCGCTCGGGCGGGTCGGATTCAAGACGCTGATCTTCACCATCATGGTCTCGGCGATCGCCGTGGGCATCGGCCTGGGCATGGTCAACTATTTCCGGCCCGGCGACGGCGTCGATCCGCTGCTGGCACAGCGTTTGCTGGCCGAGGGGGCCGAGGGCGCGGCCACGATCGTGGGCAATGCCCCCAAGAGCATCGAGGCCGGCCAGTTCTTCCTCGACATGATCCCGTCCAACGTCTTCAAGGCCGCCGCCGAGAACCAGATTCTCCCGGTCATGGTCTTCGCCCTGATCTTCGGAATCGGCATGGTCATGGCGAAGTCGCCCGCCACGGACGCCCTGCAGGAGACGCTGCAGGGCCTGTTCGAGGTGATGATGAAGCTCATCAACCTCGTCATCAAACTGGCTCCCATCGCCATCGCCGCCCTGATGTTCAATCTGGCCGCGGTCTTCGGCTGGGACCTGCTGGTGCGGCTGGGGGCCTATGCCGGCGTGGCCGTGGGCGCCATGGCGATCCATATGTTCGTGGTCTATCCGCTGCTGGTCTGGATCTTCGGCGGCATGAACCCGCTGAAGTTCGCCAACGGCGTGCGTGAGCCGTTCGTGGTCGCCTTCTCCACGGCCTCGTCCAATGCGACCCTTCCCATCGCCATCAAGGCGGCGGAGGAGAAGCTGAAACTGCCGAGGCGCATTTCGCGCTTCGTGCTGACGGTCGGCGCCACGGCCAACCAGAACGGCACCGCCCTGTTCGAGGGCGTCACGGTGCTGTTTCTGGCCCAGTTCTTCGGCATCGAGCTGAATCTCCAGCAACAGCTGGTGGTCATGATGGTCTGCATCCTCGGCGGCATCGGCACGGCAGGTGTGCCGGCGGGCTCGCTGCCCGTGATTGCGCTGATCCTGGTCATGGTGGGTATCCCGGCCGAGGGCATCGGCCTGATCCTCGGCGTGGACCGCTTCCTCGACATGTGCCGGACCACCCTGAACGTCACCGGCGACCTGGTCGCCGCGACGGTCGTGTCGCGGGGGGAGAGCGACACCTCCATCCCGGAGGACGCGGAAGCCCCGAAGGTCGCGGCTGTCTGAGCGCCTGGCCCCGCCGTCAGGCGCGGGTCAGGGCCAGCTGGATGACGTCGGTGCGGGCCGAACGAAAGCCGGCTTCGCAATAGGCGAGGTAGAAACGCCACAGGCGGCGGAAGCGCTCGTCGAACCCGCCCATGCGGCGGATCTCGGGCCAGGCCGCCTGGAAGCGCTCGTCCCAGAGCTTCAGCGTGTCGGCATAGTCCTGGCCGAACCGCTCGACGGCCGACCAGTGCAGTCCCGCACGGTCGGTGACCGGCTGCAGCTCGGCCTCCGACGGCAGCATACCGCCGGGGAAGACGTATTTCTGGATGAAGTCGGTGCGGCGGTTGTACTCCTCGAACAGCTCATCCTGGATGGTGATGATCTGCAGGCCGGCGCGGCCGCCGGGCACGAGGACGTCGCGAATCTTGTCGAAATAGGTCGGCCAGTACTCCTGGCCCACCGCCTCGAACATCTCGATGGAGGCGACCCGGTCGAAACGGCCCTCGACGTCACGATAGTCGACCAGTCGGACCTCGGCCCGCTCCGACAGACCGGCGTTGAAGAGGCGGCGGCTCGCCAGATCGTACTGTTCGCGGCTTATGGTGATGCCGGTGACGCGGGCGCCGACCTCCTTCGCCGCGAACTCCGCAAAGCCGCCCCAGCCACAGCCGATCTCCAGCACGGTCTGGCCGGCCTGCAGGTCCATCAGACGGGCCAGCGAGGCGTATTTCTCGCGCTGCGCCGCCTCCAGCGACTGGCCGGCCGGGGTGAAGCGCGCCGAGGAATAGGTCAGGCTGGGGTCGAGCCAGGCGGCATAGAAGGCGTTGCCCAGGTCATAATGGGCGTGGATGTTCTTTCGTGAGCCCCGGCGGCTGTTGCGCTTCAGCCGGTGCGAGACCCAGTTGATCGCCGTCATGGCCGGATTGCCGTCGAACAGCCGCCGGATGTGGTCGTAGTTCCGCGCCAGGGTCTCCAGCAGGGCGGCCAGATGCGGCGAGTCCCATTCGCCGGCGATATAGCCCTCGGCAAAGCCGATATCGCCGTTCGACAGGACGCGTCGGGCGAAGCGATAGTCGCGCACGTCCATGCTGACCGCCGTGCCGGGCTGCGGCCCTTCGAGCACATGGGCGATCCCGTTGGGCAGGCGCACAGTCAGGGTCCCGAAGGTCCAGTTGGCCTTCAGCAGCCGCAACATCAGGCCGAATACGCGCGGCGTGCGGGCCGCATCCGGCGACAGGTCGGCGGTGATGGACGTCATGAAAGGAACCGTGCGTTGAGGGTCGGGGTGGCGTCAATCCCCGGAAGACGCCCGCTCTCCGACAACCGTGGCGAGGGCATCGAGGGCGCGCGCGCGCGCCTCGGTGTGGTCGACGATGGGGCGGGGATAGTCGTGGCCCAGCCGGACCCTCGCTGCCGCCAGGACCCCGGACGGCGCGGTCCAGGGGGCATGCAGCCAGCGGTCGGGCAGGCGCGCCAGTTCGGGGACCCAGCGTCGGACATAGCGGCCTGCGGCATCGAACTTCTCTCCCTGGGTGATCGGGTTGAATATCCGGAAGTACGGCGCGGCGTCGGCTCCGGATCCCGCGACCCACTGCCAATTCTGCACATTCGACGCCAGATCGGCGTCGACGAGGGTGTCCCGGAACCAGGCTTCGCCCTCCCGCCAGTCGATCAGAAGGTGTTTGATCAGGAAGCTGGCCACGACCATGCGTACGCGATTGTGCATCCAGCCCGTGGTCCAGAGCTGGCGCATGCCCGCGTCGACCAGGGGATAGCCGGTGCGCCCGCGTCGCCAGGCTTCCAGCGCCTCGGGATCGGTCCGCCACGGCATGGCGTCGTACTCCGGCCGGAAGGCGCGGGTCGTCAGCTGGGGGAAGTGGTGGAGCAGATGGGCCGAGAACTCGCGCCAGCCCAATTCTGCGGCAAACTTGTCGGCTTGACCCGCGGCGACCTGGCCGTCCCCGGCGGCGGCCTTGGCAGCCTGGAGCGCGCGCCAGGGGGCGATCTCACCGAAATGGAGGTGCGGCGAGAGGCGGCTGGTCAGAGGCTCGGCCGGATGATCGCGTCCCACAGCATAGGACTTCAGCCCATGCCCCAGAAAGATTTCGAGGGCGGCCCGGGCCCCGGCCTCGCCCGGGGTCCAGTCAAAGCCGCCGGACCAGTCGGGACGGCGGGGATGCAGGCCCCAGCTGTCGAGGTCGTCGGACGCGACGTCTGCGGGGCTGATCAGGCCCTCGGGCGGGGGGAGGGGCGACGGCGGGATCAGGGACGCCATGAGCGCCCGGTTGAACGGAGTGAAAACCTTGTAGGGCTGGCCCGAGCCGTTCAGCACGGACCCGGGCGGGGCCAGCAGGGTCCCGTTCCAGCCCTTGACCTCCACCCCTTCGGCCCGGAGCGCGTGGGCGACATCGGCGTCGCGGGCGGCGGCTTCGGGTTCCCACAGGCGGTTCATGTAGACCCGGTCGGCGCCGATCTCTGCGATCAGGCGACGCAGTTCGGTCTGCGAATCGCCTCGACGGAGGATGAGGCCGGCGCCGCGCGCCTTGAGGTCGGTCGCAAGCGCCCGCAGCGACTTGTCCAGCCACCACAGCGAGGCCGCGCCCACGGACGGGGCGTTGGAACCCTTGTCGAGGATGAAGACCGGCAGGACGGGGTCGCCCGTACGGACGGCCTGGGTCAGGGCGGGGTTGTCGGCGAGCCGCAAATCCTGCCGGAACCAGACGATGACGGGTCTGCCGGCCATGCGCGCCCTTGCGTGATCACTTGCCAAGGGGGCAGGTCGGCGCCACCTGATCGCCGAATAGCCGCGCCGGTCGGCGCATGCCAGCCCGCCAAGAGGTCGCACCCGTGAAGCCCAATGCCGTCATCGACATCCACGAAGGTCTGAAGCGTCCGGTCTCGATCGGCGGCGGCAGGCGGATCGTCTTCATCGCCGGCCCCTGCCAGCTGGAGAGCCGTCAACATGCCCTCGAAATGGCGTCGGCGCTGAAGGAGATCGGGGAGAGGCTGAACGTCGGCATCATCTACAAGACCAGCTTCGACAAGGCGAACCGGACCAGCGCCAACGCCGCCCGCGGCTTCGGCCTCGAGGGCTCGCTGCCGATCTTCGCCGAGATTCGCGAGACCCTGGGCCTGCCGGTCCTGACCGATGTGCATACCGAAGAGCACTGCCGCATCGCCGGAGAGGTGGTGGACGTGCTGCAGATCCCCGCCTTTCTGAGCCGCCAGACCGACCTGCTGCTGGCCGCGGCCGCCACCGGAAAGGCCATCAACGTCAAGAAGGGCCAGTTCCTGGCCCCGTGGGACATGAAGAACGTCATCGCCAAGATCACCGGCGCGGGCAATCCCAACGTCATGGCCTGCGAGCGCGGGGCCAGCTTCGGCTACAA
>CAMCIP010000009.1 GCA_945874855.1 Brevundimonas vancanneytii | reverse complement strand
CCACCGTCGCCGACGCCGCCGTCCTCGCCGCCTGGGACCTGGAGCCGCACGTCATCGCCTGCTCCAGTGACGACCCCCTGGCCGAGGTCGCCTTCGACGGCATCGACTGGACCGATGAGCTGACGAGCTCCGCCTATGAGCTGACCTATGTGATCGCCGAGGTCGAGGGACAGCCGGTCGGCGTCATGGCCGTTTGCGACCCCCACACTGAACCCAGCCACTACTGGGGTGAGATCGAACCGGGCCTGCGGGCCATCGACACCTGGATCGGCCCGCCGGAATGGTTGGGGCGGGGCGTGGGCACGGCCATGATGACCGGGATGATCGACCGGTGTTTCGCCGAGCCGGGCGTGAAGGCCATCGTCATCGACCCGCTCGCGTCCAACACTGCCGCCATCCGCTTCTACCAGAGGCTGGGGTTCGTCCCCGAAGGCCGCCGGATGTTCGACGAGGATGTCTGTCTGGTCCACCGCCTGGAACGCCAGGTCTGGGAGGCCCGCGCCCGATGACCGCCTTCATGCCGTCGGCGCCCCTGCCCCTGCGGGACCAGCGCGCGCGCGACATCTTCCGCCGCATCGTCGAAACCTATCTGGAGACCGGCGAGCCCGTGGGGTCGCGCACCCTCTCGCTGTCGGGCGTGGCGCTGTCGTCGGCCTCGATCCGCAACACCATGCAGGACCTGACGCTGGCGGGCCTGCTGGCCTCGCCCCACACCTCGGCCGGGCGCATCCCGACCCATGCGGGGCTGCGTCTGTTCGTCGACGGCCTGCTGGAGATGGGCGACCTGGCCGCCGAGGACCGTCGCGAGATCGACGCCCGGCTGGCCGGGCGCGGGCGCAGCTTCGACGAGGCGCTGGGCGAGGCCTCCAGCCTGCTGTCCGGCCTGGCGGGCGGGGCCGGCATCGTCGCCTCGCCGACGCGCGAGGCCGGCGTGCGGCATGTGGAGTTCGTGGCCCTCGGCCCTGATCAGGCCCTGGCGGTTCTGGTGGCCGACGACGGCACGGTCGAGAATCGCCTCATGCCCCTGAAGCCCGGGGTGACGCCCTCGTCGCTTCAGGAGGCCTCCAACTTCCTCAACGCCCGACTGAAGGGGCGGCTCCTCTCGGAGGCCCGGCGCGAGATGGGGGCCGAACTGGACGCCGCGCGGCGCGAGCTGGACGCGGCGGCCGCGCGGCTGGTCGAGGAGGGCCTGGCCGCCTGGTCCGGCGGTCCGGACCGGGAGCGGGCCCTGATCGTGCGCGGCCGGGCCAATCTGCTGCAGGACCGGGGCGCGGTGGAGGACCTGGAACGGGTCCGCACCCTGTTCGACGATCTGGAGCAGAAGGAACAGCTGATCGGCCTGCTGGACGGCGTGTCCTCGGCCGAGGGCGTGCGCATCTTCATCGGGGCGGAAACGCGCCTGTTCTCGCTTTCGGGTTCCGCCGTGATCGCGGCACCCTATATGACGGACCGCCGCAGGGTGATCGGGGCGCTGGGCGTCATCGGCCCCACGCGGCTGAACTATGCCCGCATCATCCCGTTGGTGGACTACACCGCCCGGGTGCTGGGGCGCATGCTGGACGGACAGAACACGTGAACGAGACGCCGAACCATCCCTCTCCCGACCTCGACCCCGGGCTGGAGGCCGACGCCGAAGCCGGGCTGAACGCCCACCCCGACGACGATCTGGCGCCGCTGGACCAGATGATCGCCGAGCGCGATCAGTGGAAGGACCGCGCCCTGCGCGCTGCTGCCGAGGCCGAGAACGTGCGCCGTCGCACCGAAGGCCAGATGAACGACGCCCGCGCCTATGCCATCCAGCGCTTCGCCCGCGACCTGCTGGGCGTGGCCGACAGTCTGGAGCGTGCCCTGCAGGCGGCGCCGAAAGCCGCCGCGGGCCCGGACGCCGAAGCTCAGGCCGCCGGCCTGGTCACCGGGCTGGAGATGACCCAGAAGGCATTGCTGGCGGCATTCGAGACCAATGGCCTGACGCGGGTTGCCCCCCTGTCCGGCGAGGCGTTCGACCCGCACCTGCATCAGGCCATGATGGAGCAGGCCTCCGATCAGGTGGCGGGCGGCGCCGTGATCCAGACGCTTCAGACCGGCTGGTCCCTGTTCGGCCGCACCCTGCGCCCGGCCATGGTCGTGGTGGCCGCCAAGGCCCCCGGCGCCAGCCCCGCCGCCGCCGCCCAGGCCTATGCCCGGGCGAGCGACGCCCAGTAGGCCAGCGGGGGGCTCAGCCCTTCAGCCGCGCCTCGAACAGGGCCAGCAGCCTGGCCCAGCCATCGCGTGCGTCGGCCTCGCGATAGCTGTCCCGGTGATCGGCATGAAAGCCGTGCGGCGCGGCCGGATAGACCTCGATCCGGCTGTCGGCCTGGCCCGCCGCGGTCAGGGCGGCGCCCATGGCGTCGACGCTGGCCAGGGGTATGCCGCGGTCGGCCTCGCCATAAAGGCCCAGCACGGGGCATTTCAGGTCCGCCGCCAGATCGACCGGCCAGGGCGCCCCGGCGGCGCGTTGTTCCGGCGTGGCGTCGGGCGAGGGGGCCAGCCGGCCGTACCAGGCCACGCCGGCGTCCATCCGGGCGAAGCGGGCGCAGGCCTGCCACACCACCTTGCCGCCCCAGCAGAAGCCGGTGATGCCTGTGCGCTCGCCATTGGCCCACAGCTGACGCGACGCCCACTCCAGCGTCGCCGAAATGTCGCCCATGACCTGGTCATGGCCGGCCCGGGCCACGATCTCCTGGACCCGGCGCATGTCCGCCAGCGGGGCCGGGTCCTCGACGCGCACGAAAAAGGCCGGGGCGATCGCCGCATAGCCGGCCTTGGCCAGGCGCCGGCAGACGTCGCGGATGTATTCGTGGATGCCGAAGATCTCTGAAGCCACGACCACGACCGGGAAGGGTCCGTCGCCCTCGGGCCGCGCCACATAGGCCGGAAGGTCGAAGCCGTCCGGCGCAGGAAAGGTCACGTCACCGACCACGAGCCCCACGGAATCGGTGGTGATGGGGGCCGCCTGGGCCGACAGGGCCGCAGGCGCATAGCCGGCGAAGAACAGGCCGCCCGCCGACACTCCGGCCAGGGCGCGTCGGCTCAGGGCGAAATCTTCGGGCAGGCTGCCTTCGGGACGGGTCAGGCGGACGGTCATGGGGATCTCCGATCGGCGATCCCGTCACGATGGCGACGGCCTCCGGCCACGTCGAATCGCTTTGCCGTGACCGATCAGCGCGTCAGATACCAGTCGGCGATGCGGCAGACGTTGACCCCCGGCCGCTCCAGCGACTGGCCGTTGGCGAAGCTGGCCCGCAGGGTGAAGACGCAGGTGCCCGCCCCGTCGTCGATCAGCAGGGGACGGCTCTGGCCGGCCTCCAGCGGGGTCCGGGCCAGCAGATCGGGGCCGAAGACGCCGGTGCGCGGGTCCGCCGCCTGCAGGGCAGTCAGGGTCCATCCGGTCTGGTTGTGCACCCGGACGCGCCGATTCTCGGCATCGGCCGACCGGGTCTGGGCGCGCGCAGCGTCCACAGGCATGGCTGCCAGGGCGGCGAGGCCGAGCAGGATGGTCAGGGTCAGTCGTCGGGCATCGGTCATGGCGGCTGTCCGGCTCTGCGACCAGAGGCATAGGCCGCCGGTCATCATGGCGTCCAGTCCCTGACACGACCACTGACGCGGTCTGACGACGGGCTTGCGGGCGGGGGGTGACTTCCCATATGCGGCGCTGACCGGAAAAGCCCCGCATTCCATGGGGCTTTCGGGCCAAAGGCAATGAAACCCAATGGGGGCGGTCGTCGCGGCGCTTGATGCAAGGCCGCCGGACCGTCCGCCGATCAGGAGTGAAGAAGCAGCCCATGAGCAAGATCATCGGCATCGACCTCGGCACCACGAACTCTTGCGTGGCGGTGATGGAGGGCGGAAGCCCCAAGGTCATCGAGAACGCCGAAGGCAACCGCACCACCCCTTCGGTGGTCGCCATCCAGGACGGCGGCGAGATTCTGGTCGGCCAGCCGGCCAAGCGGCAGGCCGTGACCAATCCGGCCAACACCTTCTTCGCCATCAAGCGCCTGATCGGCCGCAGCTATGACGACCCTGTTGTGGCCAAGGACAAGGGGATGGTGCCCTATGACATCGTCAAGGGCCCGACCGGTGACGCCTGGGTGCGTGCCCACGGCAAGGACTATTCTCCCCAGCAGATCTCGGCCTTCACCCTCGGCAAGATGAAGGAGGCCGCGGAGGCCTATCTGGGCGAGAAGGTCGACAAGGCCGTCATCACCGTGCCGGCCTATTTCAACGACGCCCAGCGTCAGGCCACCAAGGACGCCGGCAAGATCGCCGGGCTTGAGGTGCTGCGCATCATCAATGAGCCGACCGCGGCGGCGCTCGCCTACGGCATGGACAAGACCGAAGGCAAGAAGATCGCCGTCTACGACCTGGGCGGCGGCACCTTCGACGTCTCCGTGCTGGAGATCGGCGACGGCGTGTTCGAGGTGAAGGCCACCAACGGCGACACCTTCCTCGGCGGCGAGGATTTCGACCTGCGCCTGGTCGACTATCTGGCCGACGAGTTCAAGAAGGAGCAGGGCGTCGACCTGCGCCAGGACAAGCTGGCCCTGCAGCGCCTCAAGGAAGAGGCCGAGAAGGCCAAGAAGGAGCTCAGCTCCACGGCCCAGTATGAGGTCAACCTGCCGTTCATCACCATGAACGCCTCGGGCCCGCTGCACCTCAACATCAAGCTGAGCCGCGCCAAGCTGGAGGCCCTGGTCGAGGACCTGGTCGCGCGCACCCTCGGCCCCTGCGAGCGGGCCCTGAAGGACGCGGGCCTCAAGGCCTCCGACATCGACGAGGTGGTTCTGGTCGGCGGCATGACCCGCATGCCCAAGGTGGTGGAGGCCGTGAAGGCCTTCTTCGGCAAGGAGCCCCACAAGGGCGTCAATCCCGACGAGGTCGTGGCCCTGGGCGCCGCGGTCCAGGCCGGGGTCCTGCAGGGCGACGTCAAGGACGTCCTGCTGCTGGACGTCACGCCCCTGACGCTCGGCATCGAGACCCTCGGCGGGGTGTTCACCGCCCTGATCGAGCGCAACACCACCATTCCGACCAAGAAGAGCCAGACCTTCTCCACCGCCGACGACAACCAGTCGGCCGTGACCATCCGGGTCTTCCAGGGCGAGCGGCCGATGGCCCAGGACAACAAGCTGCTGGGCCAGTTCGACCTGATGGGCATTCCGCCGGCCCCGCGCGGCATGCCCCAGATCGAGGTCGGCTTCGACATCGACGCCAACGGCATCGTCCATGTCTCGGCCAAGGACAAGGCCACCAACAAGGAACAGTCGATCCGCATCCAGGCCAATGGCGGCCTGTCGGACGCCGACATCGACAAGATGGTCAAGGAGGCCGAGGCCAATGCCGCGGCCGACAAGGCCCGCAAGGATCTGGTCGAGGCCCAGAACTCGGCCGACGCCCTGATCCATTCGACCGAAAAGGCCATGGGCGAGCATGGGGACAAGATCGGCGGCGACGAAAAGGCCGCCATCGAAACGGCCCTCGCTGACTTGAAGACCGCCCGCGACGGCACCGATCCGGAAGACATCCGGGCGAGGACCAACACCCTGGCCCAGGCCTCGATGAAGCTGGGCGAGGCCATGTATGCCGCCTCGGCCGCATCCGGGGGTGACGCCTCGGCCCCCGCCGACGACGGTGTCGTCGACGCCGAGTTCGAAGAGGTCTCGCCGGACGCCGAGGCCGGCGACCAGAAGAAGAGTGCCTGACCGGCCTTCTGGCCAGAACACCCCGCCCGTTTCGCGACGGGCGGGGTCTTTCATGAAACTTGCATCGTTTGGCCGGGCGCCCATGTCAGCCCGGTCGCCGAAGCGTCCGCCGGCCCGTCGAGAGGCGCCGGACGCACGGCAGGGGTAGGGATGGACGCCGGATGGCGACGACGCGCGACTATTACGAGGTTCTGGGCGTGGAGCGGACGGCAGATGCCGCTGCCCTGAAGGCCGCCTATCACAAGCTGGCGCTGGAACATCATCCGGACCGTAACGGCGGCTGTGAGGAATCGTCCGCCCGTTTCAAGGAGATCTCCGAGGCCTATGCCGTTCTGTCGAACGAGCAGAAGCGGGCGGCCTATGACCGGTTCGGACACACGGGCGGCGGCGGCGATCCGTTCGGGCGCGGCGGCCAGGGCTTTGCCGACGTCAATGACATCTTTTCCCAGGTCTTCGGCGACGCCTTCGGCGATGTGTTCGGCGGGCGCGCCGGCGGCGGAGGGGCCCGGGCCGGTGGCCCGCGGCGCGGGTCGGACCTGCGCTACGATCTGGAGATCACCCTGGAGCAGGCCTATCGCGGCGAGGCGGTGGACATCGCCGTGCCGGCCACGGCCACCTGCACGTCCTGCGAAGGGTCGGGCGCCAAGCCCGGCACCCAGCCGGTCACCTGCACCACCTGCGCCGGTCAGGGACGGGTCCGGACCGCCAACGGCTTCTTCCAGATGGAGCGCACCTGCCCCCGCTGCGGCGGTCAGGGCCGGATGATTGCCGAGCCGTGCGGCAGCTGCATGGGCCATGGCCTGGTGCGCAAGACCCGCACCCTGAACCTGCAGGTCCCCGCCGGCGTCGACGACGGCTCGCGCATCCGCCTGACGGGCGAGGGCGACGCCGGCCAGCGCGGCGGTCCGCGCGGCGACCTCTATGTCTTCATCTCGGTCCGCCCCCACGACCTGTTCGAGCGCGACAATCTCGATCTACTGGTGACCGTGCCCGTGCCCATGACGGTGGCGGCCCTCGGCGGCGAGATCGAGGCCCCCTGTCTGGTCAGCCAGGCCTGCGACGGCCAGTGCCGCGCGCCGGTGTCCGTGCCCGCCGGGGCCCAGACGGGCAAGACGGTGCGCATCAAGGGCAAGGGCATGCCGCACCTGAACGGCAAGACGCGCGGCGACCTGGTCGTCGAGCTGTTCGTGGAGACGCCCACCGACCTGACTCCGCGTCAGCGGGAACTGATGCAGGAGCTGGCCCAGTCCTTCGGCGAGGATCAGAACCCGCGCAACTCCAGCTTCGCCGGCAAGGCCCGGCGCTTCTGGGCCGACATTCTGGGCGGCGGCGACGGACCCGACGACGGGCCGCGGCGCGAGGGCGTGGCGTGAACGGCCTGTTTCACGCCGGCATCTCGGGGGCGCGGGGCCGGATGGGCCGCGCCGTCAGCCAGGCGCTGGACGCCCGCGACGATGTGGTGGTGGCCGCCCGTTTCGACCGTGGCGACCAGCCCGATCTGTCGCGCTGCGACGTGGTGATCGACTTCTCGACGCCCGAGGCCTCCGTCGAGCTGGCCCAGGCCTGCGCCGCCCAGGTCGCGGGCGGTCGCGGGGGTCCGGCCCTGGTGATCGGATCAACGGGCTTCAGCCCCGACCAGCTGGCCGAGATCGGCAAGGCCGCCGAGCGGATCGCCGTGGTTCGCAGCGGCAATTTCTCTCTCGGCGTCAACATCCTGATCGGTCTGGTCGAACACGCCGCCCAACGCCTCGGCGCCCGGGACTGGGACGTGGAAATTCTGGAAGCCCACCACCGGCTGAAGCTGGATGCGCCGTCGGGCACGGCCCTGATGCTGGGCGAGGCGGCGGCCAACGGTCGCGGTGTTGCCCTGGCCGACGTCCGCGCCGCGCCCCGCGACGGGATCGGCATCGGCCGGATCGAGGGCGAGATCGGCTTCGCCGCCCTGCGCGCCGGCGGGATTGTCGGCGAACACTCGGTGATCTTCGCCTCGGAGGACGAGACCCTGACGCTCAGTCACTCGGCCATCGACCGCAGCCTGTTCGCCAAGGGCGCCGTGGTGGCCGCCGCCTGGGTCCGCCACCGTCCGCCCGGTCTCTATGACATGCAGGACGTGCTCGGCTTCCGCCAGGCCTGACGCGAGGGGCAGACCGCGGCGCGGACCCGGCCCGCGGCGGTCCCTTCAGACCCCGGTCGAGCCGAACCCGCCGGCGCCGCGCGCGGTCTCGTCCAGGCTGTCGACCTCGACCACAGCGGCCTGCACGCAGGCGGCGATGACCATCTGGGCGATGCGCTCGCCGCGCCGCACGACGAAGGGCTCGCGCCCATGGTTGATCAGGATCACGCCCACCTCGCCGCGATAGTCCGCATCAATGGTCCCCGGGCTGTTCAGGCAGGTGACTCCCTGCTTCAGCGCCAGCCCGGAGCGTGGCCGCACCTGGGCCTCGAACCCCGGCTCCAGCGCGATCGACAGGCCGGTGGGGATCAGGGCCCGGTCGCCGGGCGCGAGCGTCACGGGCGCGTCCCCGGCCACGGCGGCGCGAAGGTCCATGCCCGCGGCCAGGGCGGTCTCATAGGCCGGCAGGGGCAGGCCCTCGGCGTGGGGCAGGCGGCGAAGGCGGAGCTGGGTCATGCGGGTCCGGTCAGATGGTCGGCAATTCGGGCGGCCAGCAGGCGGGCGATTTCGGCCTTGGACCGCCGGTCCCAGGCCTCGGACTCGCCGCCGGCCCGGATCAGGGTCACGGCATTGGCCTCGGCCCCGAAGACGTCGGCGGAGACGTCATTGGCCACGATCCAGTCGCAGCCCTTGCGTGACAGCTTGTCCCGGGCCCGGGCGACCAGATCCCCGGTCTCGGCCGCGAAACCCACGACCAGACGGGGTCGCTGCGGTCCGGCGCGGGACACCTCGGCCAGGATGTCGGGGTTTTCGATCAGGCTGAGCTTGGGCGGCCCGCCCGGGGTCTTCTTGATCTTGCCGGTGGCCACGACGTCGACGCGCCAGTCCGCCACCGCGGCGCTCAGCACCGCCACGTCCGCTGGCAGGGCGGCAAGGGTCGCGGCGCGCATCTGCTCGGCGGTCTCCACGCCGACACGGGCCACCCCCGGAGGCGCGGCCAGGCCGGTCGGGCCCGACACCAGGGTGACCTCGGCCCCCAGCCCGGCCAGGGCAGCGGCGACCGCATATCCCTGCTTGCCGCTGGACCGGTTGGTCAGACCGCGCACCGGGTCGATCGGCTCGAAAGTCGGCCCCGCCGTCACCACGGCCCGGCGGCCGGCCAACGGACGGGTCGTCGTCTCGGCCATGAGGGCCAGGGCGGCCTCGAAGATGGCTTGCGGCTCGGCCATGCGGCCCGGGCCGAACTCGCCGCAGGCCATTTCTCCGGCATCGGGGCCCACGAAGGCGACGCGGTGAAGACCCTCGAAGCCCGCCAGCCGCGCCAGGTTCGCCTGCACGGCCGGATGTTCCCACATGCGCACATTCATGGCCGGGGCCATCAGCACCCGCTTGTCCGTCGCCAGCAGGGTGGTCGAGGCCAGGTCGTCGGCCAGCCCCTGCGCCGCCTTGGCGATCAGACCCGCCGTCGCCGGCGCCACCACCACGAGATCGGCCCAGCGCGACAGCTCGATATGGCCCATGGCCGTCTCGTCCTCGGGCCGGAACAGGCCCTCGCGCACAGGCCGGCCGGTCAGGGCAGCCAGGGACAGGGGCGTGACGAACTGGCTCCCGGCCGGGGTCAGGATCGCCTGGACCTCCAGCCCCGCCCGGGCGAACAGGCGCACCAGTTCCAGCGACTTGTAGGCCGCGATGCCGCCGCCGACGATCAGCAGGACGCGACGGGGGCGGACGGGCGAGGACGTCATGGCCCTCCCTTACGCGTCCCGGCGCCCGCGCGAAACGGAACATTGAAAGAACATCTGCATTGTGGCACAACTCCGAACGCGGGTTTGTCAAAGGAGGGTGGAATGAGGATGGGTGTTCTTTCGGCCGCCACGGCGGTCCTTCTGGCCGGGTTTGGCGTCGCGGCCTGCGATGACGGCGGCTCGGCGGTGGAGACGCGGGCGCGCCCCGCCGGCGCAGCCACCCTGACGTCCGGACCGGCCCCGGCGGCGGCGGACACGGCCGCCCCGCCCGAGACAGCCAAGGTCGAGGCGCCGATCACCGCCAATCGGCGCGAGACGGTGGACGCCAAGACCCAACGTCTGTTCGAGACCAATGGCGCGGATTTCGGCGCGCGGACGGCCGAGGAATATCTGGCGAAGGTGCAGGCCTTCACCACACGCCCGCCGGCCGACGTCGATCGGGCGGAACGACCGAACGGCGACGTTCTGCTGTATCAGGCCTCGACCAACACCTTCGCCGTGGTCGATCGCAACGGCGTGGCACGGACGATGTTCAAGCCGCGCGAGGGGGCCGACTACTGGGCCGAACAGAAGGCCGCCGCCCCCACCTTCGGACGGCGACAGGCCGACTAGGGTCTGGAGGACCGGGCCGGAAGCGGGCCAGTCAGTCGCCGGACTGGGCCTCGCCGTCGGCCAGCTGCCGGATCAGGTCCAGGGCAAGTTTCTGGTTCCTGGCCGACAGTCGCGGGGCGAGACGGGCGATCTCCACCGAATGGCGCGTGGCAGGGAAGTCGTGCTCGAAGCCCGCGCCGTCCTCGGCCATGCCAGGTGGGGCGTCGCCCAGACCCTGGAAGAAATAGGCCACGTCCGTCTGGAAGAAGCGGGCGATGTCGTAGAGCTTGGAGGCCGAGACGCGGTTGGTGCCCTTCTCGTACTTCTGGATCTGCTGGAAGGTCACGCCCACGGCGCGTCCCAGATCACTCTGATTGTAGCCCAGGGCGATCCGCTTTTCGCAGACCCGCCGTCCCACATGGCGGTCGACGGGATGCGGCCCGTCCTCGCCCTTGCCTCGCGCCATCGCGCCCTCCGCCTCTGTTATTGTTGAGCTTGCATGCGCCCGGGAACATCCCCTGTCACGGCGAAAAACAGCGGTTTTTTCGAAGACCTTCGATCCGCATCAAGACCTTTTTACGCGCTCGATACCGCGTCGCGCCTGCGCCTTGCGGGCAGTAAGCCCGCCGCCAGACAGGCCAGCAGGCCGGCCAGAAGCGGCAGATCGCCGACCCGGGCATGGGGGGTGACCCCCAAAGGTGCCGGCAGGGCCGCGTCGATGACCCCGCTCTCGCCCGGATCGAGCCGCTTGTCGCCGACGATGCGGCCCCACGGGTCGATCACGGCCGAAACCCCGGTGGGCGTGGCACGCACCACCGGCAGCCCCGTCTCGATGGCGCGATAGGAGGCCAGATTGAGATGCTGCAACGGCCCGGATGTGCGCCCGAACCAGGCGTCATTCGAGACATTGGCGATCCACGTGGCCCCGCCGCTTCGCCCCACGAACCCGGGAAAGAGGCTCTCGTAGCAGATCAGCGGCTGAACCTCCGGCAGGCCTGCCAGCGTCAACGACCGCGGCCGCGGCCCGGGGCTGAAGTCCGACGGCACATGCACGAGGCTGCGCACACCCAGCCGGCTCATCAGCTCCCCCAGGGGCAGGAACTCGCCGAACGGCACCAGCCGATACTTGTCGTAGACGTCCTCGATCCGCATGCCGGCGTCCGGTCCCGGAAGGCGGCGCAGGGCGATGAGGCTGTTGTGGTAGCGCCCGCCCGTCGGCGTCGACGGATCAGGCTCGCCCCGGCTCAGTCCCGCCAGCAAGACCTGACCCGGCTGCAGGGCGCGGGAGATGGCCTGCCCCTCCCAGGCGCCGTCGGCCAGCACCCGGTTGGCCAGATTGGGCAGGGCACCTTCGGGCCAGATCACCACATCGGGGACGCGCGCGCCCGGGCGGGACGTCAGGTTGACATAGCGTTCGACGATCGAGCGATAAGCTTCCGGCGACCATTTCGACTGCTGGTCCACATCCGCCTGGACCACCCGCACCATGACGCCGGTCGAGCGGGGCTCCGCCTGGATGAGACGCAGGGTCCCGCCCACGAACAGGGCGGCGATCGTGGCCGCGCCCAGACCCGCCGTGACGAGGCGACCGGCGCGCGGACCCGGGCCGAACAGGGGGCCGAAGGCGGCGGTGGCGGCCACGGTAACCAGACTCAGCCCATAGACGCCGGCCACGGCGGCGAACTGTGACGGGGCCGAACCGGCCCGCCAGCCGGCCCCCGCAGGATTCCACGGAAAGCCTGTCAGGACATGGCCGCGCAGCCATTCCAGGGCGCAGAAGAGGGCGGCGAACACCAGAACTCGCTCCAGGCCCGAGGGCGCAAGGCGGCGATACAGAGCCGTCGCCGTGCCCCAGAACAGGCCCAGCCCCATGGGCAGGAGGCTGGCGGCGAAGGGGGCCATCCAGGCCTGGGCCGGATTGACCAGAAAAGCCTCGGCCACCCACCAGCAGCCGACCAGAAAATAGGCGAAGCCCGCCAGCCATCCGACCCAGAAGGCGCCCCGCACCGTGCCCGATCGTTCGGCCAGGATCATCAGAAGGGGATAGCCGACCAGACCGGGCAGGACGCCGAAGGGCGGATGGACCCCGGCGGCCAGGGCCCCGGCGCCGAGGGCGAGGACCGCACGCAGCAGGAAGGCCCGGAGGGAGGTCGGTGGTTTGGCGGCAGCGGGCGGCATCAGGTCTGTGCCTCGACGGGACGATAGGGGTCAGGAATGGCCAAGCTTGCAAGGATCGTGCGTTCCTCGGCCTCCATCGCCTCGGCCTGCACCTCGTCTTCATGGTCGCGGCCGCGCAGATGCAGGACGCCATGCACCACCAGATGGGCCAGATGGTGGCTGAGGGGCTTGCCCTGGGCCGCGGCCTCGGCGCGACAGGTCTCCAGCGCCAGCGACAGGTCGCCCAGATGGGGACGGGCCGTCTCGGGCGCGGGGAAGCTCAGCACATTGGTCGCGCCCGGCCGGCCCCGGAACCGGGCGTTCAGCTCCGCCTGGGCCATGTCGTCGGTCAGCAGCACCACGACCTCGGCGGTCTCGCCCGCCAGCGCCGCCAGGGCCGCGCGTTCGACCGCGGACTCCAGGTCAGCGACCTCGCGCCAGCCCTCGGCCTCGACCTCGATCGAGATCACGCGGCGTCCTCGCCCCGGCCGCGCGCGGCGTCGGCGTCATAGGCGCGCACGATGCGCTCGACCATGGCGTGGCGCACCACATCGCCGGCCTGGAACCGCTGCACCCCGACCCCCTCGACCTCTTCCAGGATCCGCAGGGCATGCGACAGGCCGGAATCGCGCGGGTTCAGAATGTCGATCTGCGACGGATCGCCGGTCACCGCCATGCGCGCCCCCTCGCCCAGCCGGGTCAGGACCATCTTCATCTGCAGCCGCGAGGTGTTCTGGGCCTCGTCGACGATGATGAAGGCGTGGGCCAGGGTGCGGCCGCGCATGAAGGCGATCGGCGCGGCCTCGATCTCGCCCTTGTCGCGGCGGCGGCGCACGTCCTCGACGCCGAGGATGTCATTCAGCGCCTCCCAGATGGGAGCCAGATAGGGATCGACCTTCTCGTTCAGATCTCCGGGCAGGAAGCCCAGCTTCTCGCCCGCCTCCACCGCCGGACGGGTGATCACCAGCCGGTCGACCTGTCCCCGCCGCAGCAGGGAGGCGCCATAGGCGGCGGCCAGAAAGGTCTTGCCCGTCCCCGCCGGTCCGACGCCGAAGGTCAGTTCGCAGCGGCCCAGCATCTCGAGATAGCGCGCCTGGGCCGCCGTCTTGGGCGCGATGACCCCGCGACGCCCGACCGGCAGGGCCGCTGACTCCGGCACAGAGCGACCGGTGTCCTTGAGGGCGGCCGGGCCCATGGCCACGGCCCCGGCGCCGAGGATGGCCACAAGGACCGGCTCCGTCACCGTCTGGCCGGCGTCCGCCTTGACGGCCAGGGCCCGGATGGCCTGCTCGGCCGCGGCGCGATCGCGCGACGAGGACGAATCGATCTCCACCCCGCCCTCGACCACACCGATCAGGACGCGAAAGGTGTTCTCGAGCAGGGCCCGATGGCGGTCACGCGGCCCGAGGACCGCGTCCAGCGCCGCGGGGCTCAGGGGCACGAAGGTCTGGTGCTTTCCGGCCACTACCCGCGCGCCTCCAGCAGGCGCCCGGCCAGACTGTTCTGCTGGCCGCGGGCGATCCGGACCGGAACGATCCGGCCGATCAGATGATCCGCATCCTCGACATGGACGGACTGGAGATAGGGCGACCGGCCGATCGCCTGGGCCCCGTGACGGCCCTTGCGCTCAAACAGGACGTCGAGGGTGCGTCCGGCCTGGGCGGCGTTGAACGCGGTCTGCTGTTCCAGCAGCAGGGCCTGAAGCGCATGCAGCCGCGCCCGCGCCACATCGTCCGGAACCTGGGCCGCCATGGTCGCCGCCGGCGTGCCGGGGCGGGGCGAATACATGAAGGAGAAGGCCGAGGCGTAGTTCACGCGCCGCACCAGATCCATCGTGTCCTCAAAGTCCCGGTCCGTCTCGCCCGGGAACCCCACGATGAAATCCCCGGACAGGGCCATGTCGGGCCGGGCCGCCCGGATCCGGTCGATCAGGTCCAGATAGGCCTTGCGTCCGTGCTTGCGGTTCATCAGGCGCAGGATGCGGTCCGATCCCGACTGCACCGGCAGATGCAGATAGGGCATCAGGGCCTCCAGCTCGCCATGGGCCGCGATCAGGTCGTCGGACATGTCATTGGGGTGGCTGGTCGTATAGCGGATGCGGTCCAGACCCGGGATCTCCGCCAGGGCATGGGCCAGCCGCGCCAGGGTCGACGGTCGTCCGTCCGGCCCCTGCCCGTCATAGGCGTTGACGTTCTGGCCCAGCAGGGTGATTTCGCGCACGCCACGCGCGGCCAGGTCCCGCGCCTCGGCCAGAACATCGGCGACCGGCCGCGACCACTCCGCCCCACGGGTATAGGGCACCACACAGAAGGTGCAGAACTTGTCGCATCCTTCCTGCACCGTCAGGAAGGCGGTCACGCCCGTGACGGCGCGCGGCGCCTGGAGGGCATCGAACTTCTCATTGGGGGCGAAGTCGGCGCCGATCCGCTCGCCCCGCGCCCGGGCTGTGCGCGTCAGCAGTTCCGGCAGCTGGTGATAGGCCTGGGGCCCGACCACGAGATCGACCGCCGGCTGGCGCCGCATGATCTCCTCGCCCTCGGCCTGGGCCACGCAGCCGGCCACGGCGATGGTCATACGCCCCTGTCCGGCGGCCAGACGCTCCGCGCGGAGGTCGCGCAGCTTGCCGAGCTCGGAATAGACCTTCTCGGCCGCCTTCTCACGGATATGGCAGGTGTTGAGGATGACGAAGTCGGCGTCCTCGACCACCTCGGTCGGGGCATAGCCCAGCGGGCGCAGGACGTCGGCCATGCGCTCGGAGTCATAGACATTCATCTGGCAGCCGTAGGTCTTGATGAACAGGCGCCGGGGCGCCGGCTCGACCGCGGGCGGCACGAGGGTTTCGGTCATGGTCGGTCTCATAGTGGGCTCGGGCGCTTTGCGCCACATGAGCCCGAATCAGGGGCCGCGTCGGGGCCGTCAGTCGCCGATCGTCGCGGGATCGACCCGGGCGGCGTGGCGCTTGTAGATCAGGCCTTCGCGGGCGGCCGGTTCGGCCCCGGGAATGGCCTTTCCGTATAGCTCCAGCTTGTGTCCGACCAGGTCGAAGCCCAGCCGCTTGGCGATCTCGGTCTTCAGCCGCTCGATCTCGGCATCGAAGAATTCGATGACCTCGCCGGTCCGGGTGTCGATCAGATGGTCGTGGTGATCGTCGCCGGCCTCTTCATAGCGGCTGCGCCCGTCGCCGAAATCATGCTTCTCGACGACCCCGGCCTCCTCGAACAGGCGCACGGTGCGATAGACGGTGGCGATGGAGATGTGGGGATCGATGCCGGACGCACGCCGGTACAGTTCCTCGACGTCCGGATGGTCGTCGGCATTGGACAGCACCCGCGCGATCACGCGCCGCTGCTCCGTCATGCGCATCCCGCGCTCGGCGCAAAGCTTTTCGATCCGGTCCATGGAGGCGGAGAATAGGCCCCGGCCCGGGCCTAGCCAAGCCGTTCAGACAAGTTGAGAACGAGAAGCAGGGCATCGACCCGCGGGGCCGCCCCGCGATCATAATAGGCGCGCCGACGGCCGGTCGCGGCGAAGCCGAGGCGGGCATAGAGGGTCCGGGCGGCGTCATTGTCCTCGGCCACCTCAAGGAAGACCCGGGCGACGCCCGCCTCAGCCGCCCGCGCCAGCGCCCGCCGCATCAGCCGGCTGCCCACGCCCTGTCGTCGCGCGGCCGGCCGCACGGCCAGGGTCAGCACCTCGGCCTCATCGCCGACCCCCTGCAGCAGGACGAAACCGTCGGCTTCGGCCTCGAGCACGGCGCCGGGGCGCATGGCCAGGGCGGCCAGATCGGCGGCCGTCCAGAAGGTGGCGAAGGCCTCGGCGTGCAGCGCCGCGAGCCGGTCGGCATCGGTCACCCGGGCGCTCACGGCCGCGCGGGTCGCGGCTGGCCGGGCAGTCGGGTCGACGGCACGGCATCGGGCGCGCGGAGGTAAAGGGGCCGGGCCGCCCCCGCGCGGCCGCCCCCCTCGAGCCCCGCCCGCGTCAGCCGGATCAGGGCCTCGGGCGTGGGGCCGTCCAGCGGATGCGCCGCCCAGCCCGGGACGGTGAACAGGCCTGCGCCCGTCCCGACCAGCCGGCCGCCGTCGTTCATCCCGTCCAGGCGTCGAGCGAAGGCCTCCACGGCCAGCGCCTGCGCCTCGTCCACCGACGTGCCTCCGTCGAACAGGCGCGTATAGACCTGACCGCGCCGGGCATCGATCACCGATGCGACCTTCCCGGGCCCCGGCGGCAAGGACGCGGCCAGGGCGTCCAGCGTCGGCAGTCCCACGACCGGAACGCCCAGGGCCGCGCCCAGGCCCTGGGCGAAGGCCAGCCCGACCCGGAGCCCGGTGAAGGACCCCGGGCCCACGGTCGCGCCGACCGCCTGAAGTGCGTCGAACGCCAGCCCCGCTCCGGCCAGGACCGCGGCCGCCATGGGAGCGAGGGCCTCCTGGTGTCCGCGCGCCATGGCGTCGCTGCGGGCATGGAGCCGCGACCCGTCCCATGCGGCGACCGTGCAGCGGCCCATGGCGGTGTCGAGGGCGAGAAGTCTCATCGGCTCGCGCTCCGCCCGTTCAGCGGGCCAGGGCCTCGGCCAGAACCGAGAGGGCGGCGCGCACCCGGGGGTCCGGAATGCGGGCGACCAGCTGCGCCAGACCTTCCGCCGCATCTCCGGACGCCGTCGGCAAGGCATCTGCCGCTGGGAACAGGTCGCCTGGACGAATGGCCAGCACCCCGGCCAGGTCGAACAGACGCGAGGCGGGGATACGGTTGACGCCCGTCTCGTACTTGTGGAGCTGCTGAACGCTGATGCCGACCCGATTGGCCACCTCGGCACGCGTCCGGCCCAGGCCGAGCCGGCGCGACGCCAGCCGGGCACCGACTTCCCGATCCAGGGGGGTGCTGTCGCGCGCCTTGCGCATGGGAGGCGGACTCTCCGGTTCGTTCCCGCAAAGGTGGCATGGCTCGCCCTGAACTGCAACCTTTTTGTTTCACGCCTCGCGCCTCACCAGCACGGCGGACAGTCCCCGAATGCCATCCCGGGGGATCGAGTCCGGCGGCGCGTCCGGACCCCGCCGCAGATGGAGCCGGTCGGCGTCGGCCCCGTCGAAAAGCCAGACTGAAACAGTTCCGTTGACATGTTCCAGCACGCAGCCCTGCCCGCGGCGCGGAAACCGCCCGGGATCGTACTCGATCACCGTCCCGGCAGAGGCCCAGGGATGCAGGGCGTCGTCGGTCAGGACGATCTGCGCCCGAGGCGCCGGCGCGGCAACGGGCGCGCTGATGAATTTGCGCCCCGCGGCCTCGACGCCCGGACTCGCCCCGCCGGTCGTGCGCCCTGCCTCCGCTCCGGCCTCCAGGGCCAGGCTTTCAGGCTCTGCCCCGAGCGCCGCCGTCAGGCGGCGTTGGACGTCGGGGCGGAACAGGCCGGGACGGCGGCCGGATTCATAGAGGCCCCAGCCCTGACCCGTCATGCCGGTGCGGGCGCCGGCCTCGGCCTGGCTCAGGCCGGCGGCCCGGCGCAGGCGGCCGAGGGCCGCGCCCAGCGCCCGCGCCTCGTCCGCCGCCCGCTCATCGCCCCGAAATCCGGCCATGGCCCAGTGTGCCGTGCGTCGCGGCGGGACGGAAGCGTTTCAACGACAGGCCTTGCGGAGGGCTTGATCCCCGCTTTCGGCGAACCCGCCCGCCTCGACCGATCAGGCCTCCGCCGCCTCGACCCGCGTCACCTCGGGCACATAGTGGCGCATCATCTGTTCGACGCCCATCTTCAGGGTGGCGGTCGAGGAGGGGCAGCCGGCGCAGGCGCCGCGCAGGCGAAGCGTCAGCACGCCCGTGTCGGCGTCGAAGGACTCGAACAGGATGTCGCCGCCGTCCTGGGCCACCGCCGGACGCACCCGGCTGTCCAGCAGGCTCTTGATCTCCCGAACCACGTCATCGTCCTCGCCGTCGTCGACATGGCCCTGGCCCAGGCCGCCGTCGCGCATCAGCGGTGCGCCTGAAACGAAATGGTCCATGAGGACAGTCAGGATCTGTGGGCGGAGGTCCGGCCAGTCCGGACCGTCGTCAGCCCGCGTCACCGACACATGGTCCGCGCCGAAGAAGACGCCGGCCACCCCGGCCAGGCCGAACAGGGCCTCGGCGAGGGGCGAGGCCGTCGCTGCCCCGGGCCCGTCGAAGGCCAGGCCGCCCTCGGGCGCCACCATTCGGCCGGGCAGGAATTTCAGCGCATTGGGATTGGGGGTGGGTTCGGTCTGGATGAACATGGTCCGGAAATGCCCCCTCGACGACGCCGGCGCAAGCCGTGCCGCCCGCGCCCTAGGCCAGGTCCTCGATGTCGGCTTCCGTCAACTCGCCGGGCACGAGGGTGACGGGAAGTTTGCGGCCGCCGAGACCGCCCTTCAGCACGGCGCTGACCAGGGGGCCCGGACCGCGGCCGCCGGAGGCGGCGGCGAGCACAAGGATCTTGATCTCGGGGTCATCGGCGATCGCCGCCCGGATGGCCGCCTCCGGGTCGCCCTCGTGGATCAGGAAGAGGGGCGCCGCGCCGGACCTGACGGCGGCCTGCTCGCCCAGCCGGGCCAGCAGTTTCTCGGCCTCCTCGCGCAGTTCGCGCTGGATGTCGTCGCGCACGCCACTCCAGTGAGCGTCCGAGCCGCGGGGGATGACGCGCAGCAGGGCCACCCGGCCGCCGGTCGACCGGGCCCGGCGCGACGCATAGCGCAGGGCCGCGTCGAACTCCGGACTGTCGTCGACGACGACCAGAAACTTGCGCGGCATCGCTCCCCCTAGCCGGCCGTGGCCGCGATCTCGCGGATCGTGGCATTGGCGATGGTCAGCTTGGCGAAGGTCCAGCCGGCGCCCGAGGCCTCGATCTCGTCGACGGAGGCGCGGACCCCCTCGACGACCGCCAGCCGGGGTCCGATCCAGGCGTCGACGGCCCGCTCGGCCGAGGCCTCGTCGGCGCCGGCGGAGGCGTCGGCCGACCGGGCGACGGCGCGGGTAAGCACCAGCTGCTCGGCCATCAGATCCTGGGTCAGGCGGCGCACCGCCATGCGGTCAAAGCGGTCCTGCGACGGCACGCCGCCCGCGGCCGCGCGCAGGCGGTCGAAGTCGAAGGCCGCCCCGACCTGGTGATAGAGCCGCGCCATGGCGGGGGCCGACCAGCCGGCCTCGCGGGCCAGATCGCCGACGTCCGCCGTCGCCACCGTGGGCCGCAGAAGGGCGACCGCGCCGGCCAGGTCGGCCGGGGCGCCCAGGGCCGTGAAGGCCTCGATCCGCGCCTGCAGCCGGGCCTGCTCGAACCGCGACAGCACCGCTCCGCCTTCGGGACGCAGGGCGTCGGCCACGGGCTGATAGGCGTCCACCAGCCCCTGCACCGAGCCCCCGGGCAGGGCCGCGCGACGCGTCAGCCAGAAGGTCTGGCGCCTCAGGACCGTGGCGACCTCGCCATAGAGGGCGGTCTGGGCCTCGGCCGGAACCTTGAGGTCCAGGGCCGAGACCGCGTCCCAGGCCTCGTCCAGCCGGAAGATGCGGCGCGCCGCGGCGAAGGCCAGCACCATCGGCCCTGCGCCGGTCTCCGCGCTCTGGCGCAGGCGCAGGGGGAAGGTCGGCCCGCAGGCGTTGACGATGTCATTGGCCAGAACCGTGGCCACGATCTCGCGCCGCAGCCGGTGGCCGCGCATCTCGGCCTCGAACCGGGCCAGG
>CAMCIP010000008.1 GCA_945874855.1 Brevundimonas vancanneytii | reverse complement strand
GCCGTCCTTCCACAGCCGCCAGCCCAGCATGATCGGCATGGCGGTCTGGTCCAGCTGGACCCCGACCCATTCGATGGTGCCGTCGACCCAGGTCTTCTGCAGGAACCAGCCCGTCGCCCCGCTGTTGCCCGGCGTGTCCGCCCGGACCTGGACCTGGGGCAGATAGCGGAAGGCGGCCAGCGGCGTCTCGACGTCACCCAGCGCCAGCATGGCCATGGCCACCTGATAGAAGTCGCGCGGCCAGACGGCCTTGTAGCCTGTGGAGGGCCGGGTGGCGTCAACCGTGTCGCCCCAGGGATTGGACAGGGAGGCGATCAGGGCCCCGGCATGGGTGCGGTCTTCCTGCACCTTGAGCATCAGGGCGGAGGCGAAGGCCAGCTTGCCGCCATCGGCGGACTGCGCGGCCAGTCGCGGTAACTGATCCAGAGAGCCGAGGTAGTCGGCCCAGCCGATATGGTCCCCCGTGCCGTCATATGCCGCCTGAACCTGGTCCAGCCCCGCCTCAAGCGCGTCTCGCGCCTCGCCCTCGGCGGATCCGGCGTCGGGCCCGAAGCCGAGGACGAAGTCGCGCATCAGGGTCTGGCCCGGTCGGACGCGGGGCAGGGCCCCGGTCAGCATGATGTTCCCGGTCGCTTCTCCCGTGGTCGGATGCGCCCGGTTCATGCGGCCATTGTCCTGCAGATCGGTCAGGCCGTCGGAAGCGCCGACGAAGCCGACCGAGGCGGCCGTGAACGGCGTCTTCGGGATCAGCGCGAGGTGGCTGTCGCCCTCATGTGCGAACAGCCCGTCGACTGACGCCTGGCCGGCGTCGCCCACGCCGGTGTTGGCCATGTGCGGCTCAAGCAGGACGTAGGGCACGACCGAGGTCGTCAGCGCCCGCACCTGCACGCGAACCACCAAGGCCTGGCCATCCGGGTCGGTGAAGATGCGCTTCTCGATCAGAAACCGGCCCTGCCGGTCGATCGTGACGACGCGGTAGGACGGCGAGAGCGGACGGCCCTGATCGTCGACGGTCAGATACTCAATGGTGAAGTCGGTGTCCTCGCCCTCGACCACCACCTCGTCGCCGACGACGACGGCGAGGCGCATCTGCTTGATCTGGGCCTCGTGGATCAGCCCCCACATGGTCTCGGTCAGCACGCCGTCGGCGATCGAGAACCAGACCTTCGACACCTCGCCCGTCGGGCCGCCGTCGCGATAGGCCCCCTCGACATAGGCCTCATAGGCGGCGCCGGCCCCGACCTTGGCGGCGTTGACCCAGGTCGGCGCCTCGCCGGGCGCGCCCGGGGCGGGACCGACGTCCTGCGCCAGGGCCGGCGCGGCGGTCAGCAGGGCGAGGATCGAGGCGGCGGCCAGCAGGCGCATGGGAGTACTCACGACACGGGGGACAGAAGGAAGGTCAGGGGCACGTCAAGACGCTGGTTCCAGCTCTTCTCGTTGTGCTCGGCGCCGGGGAAGACCAGCGAGCGGAAACGGTCGGGGCCCCAGCCTTCGCCTCGGATCACCTCATCGATGCGCGACTGGAAGAAGGCATAGAACTGATCCAGCGTCTCGTCGCCGCGGTCCATGTACAGGCGGTGCGTCGCCGGATCGGGCAGGCCGCGGCGGATGACGTCGGACCAGGCCTGGACCACCACCTCGCGCCAGGCGATCAGCTGATCACCCTCGAGACGCTCCAGCCGCAGCGGCCAGTGGGTCGACAGGCAGCCGGCTGCGCCGAAGACCCCGGGGTGTTTCATCATCGCGTAGAGCGAGATCAGGCCGCCCATGCTGGAGCCCGCGATCGCCGTATCGTCCCGGCCGGGCAGGGTACGGAACGCCGCGTCGACACGTGGCTTCAGTTCCTCGACCAGGAAGCGCAGATAGCCGTCCGAGAGGGGGGCTCCGCCATACATGCCGAGCAGGCTGTCGCGGACCTCGCCGGGCAGGGTCGCAATCAGGTCGGCCGGCACATACTCCCGCAGCCGCAGCGGCGTGTTCCAGACTCCGACGACGATGGGCGCGCGGACCTGACCCGTCCCGATCAGACGCACCAGATGCTCGTCCACGCCCCACTCGCCGAAATTGGCCCGCGCCGGATCGAACAGGTTCTGGCCGTCGTGCATGTAGAGCACGGGGTGACGCGCGCCCGCGTCGTGGTCGGGCGGCAACCAGACGGTCACATTGCGCGGCCCGATGTGGGCAGAGGCCACGCCCTCCCATTCGACCAGCCGGCCGCCTGCGAGCGGGGGGGGCTGCGCCAGCGCAGGTCCGGCGAGAGGGGCGGCGGCGAGGGCGGTCAGCAGGGTGCGGCGGTTCACGGCGTGTGTTCCTTCACTCTCAGGCACATGGCCGCGGCGATGAAGAAGCTGACGCCGCCGACCACCAGGGCCCAGATCGCCTGGGACTGGAACAGGGCATTCAGCGTCAGGCCCAGCAGGGTCGCGGCCACCAGCTGGGGCACCACGATGAAGATGTTGAACACGCCCATATAGACGCCCATCTTCCGCCCCGGCACGGCGCTGGACAGGATGGCGTAGGGCATCGACACGATCGAGGCCCAGGCGATGCCGACCCCGACCATCGGCAGCCACAGCATCTGCGGATCGCGGATGAGGAAGATGCCGATCAGGCCCAGCCCGCCCATGGCCAGGGCCACGGCATGGGCCCCCCGCTTGCCGATCCTGCGGGCCAGGACGGGAAGGCTGAACGCCACCAGGGCGGCGACGCCGTTGTAGACGCCGAACAGCACCCCGACCCAGTCCGCCCCCGCATTGAAGGCCGCGGACGTCGGATCGCTGGAGCCGAAGTGGACGGCCGTCACGGCGGCGGTGGTGTAGATCCACATGGCGAACAGGGCGAACCAGCTGAAGAACTGTACGACCGCCAGGCCGCGCATGGTCTCGGGCATGCCGAACATGTCGTCGAGCACCTCCGTCAGACCGTTCGAGCGCGCCGCGCCGCGATAGCCGGCGACCACCAGCTGAAGGGCGCCGAAGCCTGCCACGAAGCCGGCCAGGACATACAGTTCCTTGCCCACGGCCTTGCGCCAGTCCTCGACGTCCGCGGCCAGGGCGGCGGCCTGGTCGCGCACGAACCAGATAGCCAGGAAGGCCAGCGCCCCCACCGCCAGCCAGACCAGACCGCCGGTCACATAGCGGGCCGCGGGCCGCAGGGCGTCGACCGTGACCGGGGCGGCGGGGGCACCCTCGAAGGCGTCGATCTGTTCGGGGCTGTATTCCTTCGTCGAGAAGACGGTCCAAAGCACAGCGGTCAGCATGGCCGCGGCCCCGACGTAGAAGCTGATCCGCACACTGTCGGGCACGATCCCCTCAGGTGCCGTCGAGGCCACGTTCAGCCAGTTCGACAGGATCCACGGCAGGCAGGAGGCGAAGACTGCGCCCGTGCCGATGAAGAAGCTCTGCATCGCATAGCCGGTGGCGCGCTGCTCCTCGGGCAGGTTGTCGCCGACGAAGGCGCGGAACGGCTCCATGGTGACGTTGATGGCCGCATCCATGATCCAGAGCGTCGCCGCCGCCATCCAGAGGACCGGCGCATTGGGCATGAAGATCAGGGCGATCGTCGTGGCGATCGCGCCGAACAGGAAATAGGGCCGCCGACGGCCCAGCGGGCCCCAGGTCTTGTCGCTGAAATGGCCGATGATCGGCTGGACGATCAGGCCGGTCAGGGGCGCGGCGATCCAGAGGATGGCGAGCGAGTCGACCTCGGCGCCCAGGGTCTGGAAGATGCGGCTGGTGTTGGCGTTCTGCAGGCCGAAGCCGATCTGGATGCCGAAAAAGCCGACGCACATGTTCCAGATCGCCAGCCGCGTCAGGCGGGGGCGGACTGAAGCGAGGGTGGAAGCGGCTTCAAGGGTCATCGGCGGGTCCTTCCGAGCGGCACGAAGCGGATCGCCTGCCCTCCGCCCGGGGCCAGGCTGAGGGTCAGGACGTCGGCCGAGGTCACCTCCCGGCTCTCGATGACAATGGCCTCGCGATTGGATTTCCAGTCGGCGTCGGGGGCGTCGCGATAGATCTCCGCGCGATAGCGGCGCCCGGCGTCGAGGAAGGTCAGCGGGGCCGACAGGACACGCGGATGTTCGTCGGTCAGTGACCCGAGGGCCCAGACGTCGGAGGCGCGATCCTTGCGCGCGATGGTGACGAAGTCGCCGATCTCGCCATTCAGCACGCGTGTCTCGGACCAGTCGACCGGCACGTCCTTGATGAACTGGAACGGCGCGGGATTGGCCTCATAGTTCTCCAGAAGATCCGCCGCCATCTGCAGCGGGCTGTAGATGACCACATACAGCGCCAGCTGCTTGGCCCAGGTCGTCGCGATGCCGTCGGGGCTGCGCGTCTTCATGCCGAAGATGCCGGGCGTATAGTCCATCGGTCCGGCCAGCAGGCGGGTGAAGACCAGATTCGCCTCATGCTCGGGCGGATTGCCCGGCTGGCCCCAGGCGCTGAACTCCATGCCGCGCGCACCCTCGCGAGTGATCATGTTGGGATATTTGCGGCGCAGGCCCGTGTCCTTGAACGGCTCATGGGCGTTGATCGCCACCTTGTGCTTCGCCGCGGCCTTGATGACCCGCATGTGGTGTTGGGCCATGGGCTGGCCTTCGTGCCAGGCCAGCCGCGGCGTCCCGCCCGGCCCGGTCACCCGCGCGCCACCGGCGTCAGCGACATAGCCCGTCTTGACGGCATGCTGGCCCAGCCGTTCCATCTGGACGAAGGCGGCCTCCATCTGCTGCTCATAGTGGTGGCCGTTGCCCCCGGTCTCATGGTGGCTGATCAGCTGCACGCCCCTGTCGCGCGCATGGGCGGCGACCCGCTCCAGATCGAAGTCCGGATAGGCCTGGGTGAAGCTGTAATCCCAGCCCGTCCCGAACCACTCGCCGTCCCAGCCGACGTTCCAGCCCTCGATCAGGACTCCGTCGAAGCCATGCTCGGCGGCGAAGTCTATGTGGCGCAGGGCATAGGCCGTGGTCGCGCCGTGCTTCGGCCCGCTGTTCCAGGTCTTCAGGTCCAGGTGCATGTCCCACCAGATGCCGACGTACTTCATCGGCCGCACCCAGGAGACGTCGCCGAGAACGTTCGGATCGTTCAGGTTCAGGATCAGGCCGGACTCGACCAGTTCCCCGGCCGTGTCGGCGATCTGCAGGGTGCGCCATGGCGTGACGCAGGGCACGGCCAGCTCCACCGCCGCAGCCGACAGGCCCGGCGTCAGATCGGTCCGGAACCGGCGGCCCTCGGCCCGCGACAGGTTCATGCCGGCATAGTCCTCGCACGCCGCCTCATGGATCGAAACGTGCAGGCCCGAGGCGGCGCGCACCGTCATCGGCGTCTGGGCCGCGCCCACGGCGTCGATGGCCGTGCGGTTGTAGAGGTACTCTTCCCGGTTCCATTCCCAGGCCGGGATCCACCAGGCCTCGCCGGGCTCGGCCAGGGTGAACTCCGTCAGTTCGACCCCGACATTCAGCATCGGCAGGGTGGCCTGCTCCGGGAACTCATAGCGGAAACCCAGACCGTCCTCGTAGAGCCGGAACACCACGTCCATCCGCCGCCGCAGCGCGCCGCGTTCGGTCAGCGGCACGCGCATCTCGGTGAACCGGTTGCGAATGAAGCGCCGCTCGCCCCACGGCTGCTCCCAGGTCTCGTCCGAGGACCGGATTATCGGCTGGCCCAGCACGAAGCCGCGCTCCAGCTTGGGCGCGTCAGTCAGGATGAAGCCCAGCCGCGACGCCGTCACGACGGGCGCGCCCAGCCGGGTGACCGAGTAGATCGGCCGGCCGTCGTTGTCGGTCGCGAGCTGGACCGAGACCGTCCCGTCCGGAGAGGCGGCCCTGGCCACCAGCGGCGCGGTCTGGGCCGCGGCGCCGCCGCCGAACGGCAGCAGGGAGGCGCCGGCCAGCACCAGCAGGGAGCGACGGGCGATCATCGGGCGGTCCTTTCGCGGAGCGTGGGCTCTTGCCAAGCGCCGCAGCGCGGAGGCATGACGGCAGTCACAAGATTTGCAGCAAAATTTGCAGTCAGGTCCGAACCGCCTTGAGCCGCAGCACCACCCGACTGGAAGACCTGGCCAAGCTGGCGGGCGTGTCGATCTCCACGGCGTCGCGCGCCCTGAACGACAGCCCGGCGGTCAACGCCCGCACCAAACAGGCGATCTGGAAGCTGGCGCGCGAGCACGACTATCCGTTCCGGCGACACATGCCATCCGGCCCGATGGGCGCTGACGCCACACTGGCGCTGGTCGTGCCCCGACCGCAGGGGCGCGAGGGCCGGCTGTTCGACCCCTTCATGCTGGAGCTTCTGGCCGGGGTCAGCGAGGCGGCCCGCCAGCGGGGCTGCGACCTGCTGGTCAGCCATTTCTCGCCCACCTCGTACGAGGACCTGGTCTCGGCCATGACCACCAGCCGCGCGGAAGGCGTGATCTTCCTCGGCCAGAGCAGCCTGCACGGCGCCTTCAACCGGCTGGTCCAGACCGAGGCGCGCTTCGTGGTCTGGGGCGCCCAGCTTCCGGATCAGGCCTATTGCTGCGTCGGATCCGACAACATCGCCGGCGGACGCCGCGCGACCCTGCACCTGACCCGGCTGGGCCGCAAACGCATCGTCTTCCTCGGCGACCTCGACCCGCCCGAGGCCATGCAGCGGCACCGCGGCTATCTGGAAGCGCTGGGCCATGCCGGGCTTGGCGTGGATCCCGACCTGATCGTCGACGCCCATTTCGAGGTGGAGTCCGCCGAGGCGTCGATGGATTCCCTGATCCGCCGGGGCGTGGACTTCGACGGCGTGGTCTGCGCCTCGGACCAGATCGCCCTGGGCGCCGTACGCGCCCTGCAGCGGGAAAAGGCCTCCGTGCCCGGCGACGTCTCCGTCATCGGTTTCGACAATGTGCCCTTCAGCCGCTACAGCCGCCCCGCGCTGACCACCATCGCCCAGGACACGCTGAAGGCCGGCCGTCTTCTGGTGTCCAAGCTGATCGACGCCGGGGGCGACGCGGCCGGCCGGTCGGAGCGGGTGCCCGCCGACCTGATCGTGCGGGAAAGCTGCGGCGGCTAGGGTCAGATCCGCCTCGGGTGAAGCGCCATGCGCTTCGACGATGCAGGGAATCCGACCCCGGGAACCAGCTGGACCGTGAGTCACGGCATCTGCCGAATCGCGAAAGCGATGCGTCCTTACCCGATCAGGGTCCGGGGCCAGGATCATCCGGTCGGCGCCAGCAGCAGACCGGCCAGCGGCGGCAGGATTTCCGGTGTGGGCGACACGGCCACATTGACCGCCTCGACCACCGCCCAGCCGTCCGGCGCCGTCCAGGTCTGGGCCGCATGGCCCAGGTTGAACACGCACAGTCGCTGCGCCGGTCCCGAGCCGCGCCGGAAGGCCACCAGGTCGCCCGGCATGTCGAGCATGACCATCTCGCCGGTCCTCAGCGCCCCGTGCCGGGCCCTCAGGCGGACCATGCGGCGGGCCAGGTGCAGGGTCGATCCGGGATCGGCCTCCTGAAGATCCACGGCCAGCGGCAGATGGGCCGCATCAACGGGCAGCCAGGGCTGGGCTGTCGAAAAACCGGCGAACGGTGCCTCGGCGCGCCACGGCATGGGCGTGCGGGCACCGTCGCGGCCCAGGGTCTGGGGCCAGTTCACAATGGCCTCGGGATCCACCAGCCGGTCGAACGGCACCTGGGCCTGCGGCAGGCCCAGTTCCTCGCCCTGGTAGATGAAGGCGTTGCCGCGCAGGCAGATCAGCAGCATCAGCGCCATGTCGGCGAAGGCCTTGCGGTCCCGCCCTCGCGCCCAGCGCGACACCGCCCGGGGGGCGTCGTGGTTGGAGAAGGTCCATGACGGCCAGCCCTGGCCGTCCAGTCCGTGCCAGGCGTCGGCCCCTTCGCGCACCAGACCCGGAAACAGCTCGGGTGCATAGAGGTAGAGAAAGCCGTAGGCGCTGTTCAGCCGGTCGTCGCCGCGGGTGAAGGCCTGCATCTCGCGCTCGGCATGGTCGCCGCCGACCTCCGCCACGCTGAAGCGGCCGCCATAGGAATCGGTCAGGGCCCGGATGCGCTTCAGGAAGTCGACGATGCCCGGCTGGGACTGGTTGTGCACCTTGTCCTGGAAGTCGAATGGCCGGGTCCGTTTGCCGCCTGGCGGCAGGGGCGGATTGTCGGTCAGGGCCGGGACGTGCAGGGCGAAATTGATGGCGTCGAAGCGGAAGCCGTCCACGCCCCGGTCCAGCCAGAACCGCGCGGCGTCGAGCAGGGCGTCCTGCACGGCCCGGCTGTGCAGGTTCAGCTGCGGCTGCTCGGGCAGGAAGTTGTGCATGTAGTACTGGCCACGCCGGGCGTCCCAGGTCCAGGCCGGGCCGCCGAACACGGACTGCCAGTTGGACGGCGGCGAGCCGTCGGGCTTCGCGTCGGCCCAGACGTACCAGTCGGCCCGGGGTCCCGTCCGCGACGCCCGGCTCTCGGCAAACCAGGCGTGACGGTCCGAGGTGTGGGCGAACACCAGGTCGGTGATGACCTTCAGGCCCAGGCCGTGCGCCTTTGCCACCAGCCGGTCGAAGTCTTCGAGCGAGCCGAAGATGGGATCGACGCCGCAATAGTCGGCGACGTCATAGCCGAAGTCCTTCATCGGCGAGGTGAAGAAGGGCGACAGCCATACCCCGTCCACGCCCAGCGACGCGACATGGTCGAGGTGGGCGATGACCCCGTTCAGGTCTCCCACACCGTCGCCGTTGGTGTCGGCGAAGCTGCGCGGATAGATCTGGTAGATCACCGCCCCGCGCCACCATTCCGTGGACGCGGTCGGGCCGACGGTCCGCGGTGGTATGAGAGTCTGAACAGTCAACGCGGGTCCCCGGATACGCAAACGAGATAGTCGAGCGGGGCGATCTCCACCTCGATCACGCCAGGTGCCGCCGCCGCCGTCGGACAGACGCCGTGGGCCGCGCGCCAGGTCGTCGAGGCGGGATCCACCACCACGCGAGCCTGCAGCGGCGTCTGGCCGGTATTGAAGATCACCACCACCTCGCCGGGGCTTCCCTCGACCATCCGTGAGAAGGCGTAAAGCCCGGGCGTGTCCCCGGCGGCCCGCACGACCTGGCGCCCGCGCCGCAACGGCACCAGGTCGTGGCGCAGGGCGGCCATGCCGGCGATGCGACGATACATGGGGCTGTCGATGTCGAAGGGCGGGCGGTCGCCCCCGATGCGACGACCCTCACGATAGGCAGGCACGCCGGTCTCGAACAGGTCATGGCGGGACTGTCCATAGTCGCCCGCCCCGGTGAAGCCCTGCTCGTCGCCATAGTAGATCGTCGGCACGCCGCGCGAGAACATCAGCAGGGCGTGCGCTAGGGTGACCCGCGCCAGCAGTTCCTCATCGCCGATCCCCGGCCGTGCCTTGGCGATGAACCAGCCGATCCGGCCCATGTCGTGGTTGCCCAGAAAGGTCGGCAGGCGCAGGGCGGCCATCTCGCCTCCCTCGTAGAGGGCGTCGGCAGCATGCACGGTCGCCAGCGCTGAGGGCCCGGCCACGCCCGTCGCCACGTCCGTGGCCTTGGTCTGGAAGGCGAAGTCCAGCACTGCCGGCAGCCCGTCCACCCGGGTGTGACGGGCCAGCGCCGCCGGATCGTGGTCATAGACCTCGCCGAAGATGTGGAAGTTCGGAATGCCGCGGGCCTCGGCGCGCGCCAGCATGGCCGGCACGAAGGCCTGCCAGAACTCCGGGTTCACATGCTTGGCCGTGTCGATCCGGAAGCCGTCGATCCCGAACCGATCGATCCAGTCGCCGTAGATCTCGATGAAGCCCTCGACCACGCGTGGATGTTCGGTGAACAGCCCGTCCAGCCCGGCGAAGTCGCCGTAGATCGAGCTCTCGCCCCGAAAGGTCGAGTCGCCGCGATTGTGATAGAAGACGGGATCGTTCAGCCACGCCGGGGTCTTGGCCCCGCGCTCGCCCTCGGGGACGTAAGGACGATAGGCCCAGTCGGAGCGGGTCAAGGCCGTGAAGGTCTCCGGCCGGTCGGGGCGGAAGCCGGGATTGATCGCCTCGCCGTCGATGCCGCCGGCCCGCTGCCAGGGCCAGTCGGCGACGCCGCGATACTCGCAACCCTGACAGCCCGCGTACTGGATCACGTCGGCCGTATGGTTGGTGATGATGTCCAGATAGACCTTCAGACCCCGCGCGTGGGCGGCGTCGACGAAGGCCCGCACCGCTGCCTCATCGCCGAAATGCGGATCGACGGCGGTGAAGTCGAGGATCCAGTAGCCGTGATAGCCAGCGCTCTCACGACCGGGCGGCCCCTGGACCGGCTTGTTGCGAAAGACGGGTGCCAGCCACACCGCCGTCGCGCCCAGGCCCTGGATATAGTCGAGCCGCGCCGTCAGTCCGGCCAGGTCGCCGCCGTGGTAGAAGTCAGGATGGGTCGGATCGAAACCGGTGGTCAGCCGACCGCCCTCCAGGCCGCCGCGGTCGTTGGATGGATCGCCGTTGGCGAAGCGATCCGGCAGCAGGAAGTAGATGACCTCGTCCTCGGGCGCGCGAAGTCGGAAATCGCCGTCCCCGGACTGGCTCCAGGCCGGCGCGACCGGCGCGAGGAGCAGCAGCGCCGCCGCCAGAGCCGCGCGGCGGACGAATCGTCTCCCCGTCCCGATCTTCATTCCGCGCCTCCGTCCCGCCCGCATCGATGCTTGCCGATGCGTGTCTTTGCAAGTTTTTGCAACGACCTGAGCCTGTGTCAACCGCTGTCGTGACGCCACATTCCGGTCAAAACCGTGGCTCTGATGCAGCACTGACGGTGTGACGCTGGCCGCCACAATCCGTGCACACGGATTAATCGCTTGCAATGGTGATCGCGGTTTGCATAACTTTGCGATGACGCGGATCGCTTCATGAGAAGGCGACCGCTCCCAGGGAGGATCGAGATGAGAACCATGCAAGCCCGGCGTGCGCGCCTGATGACCGGTGGGGCCTTCGTGGCCATCGCCTTCGCCTTCGCCGGCGCCGCCCAGGCGCAGTCGCAGGATCCGGAAGAGACCGAGGTCGACGAAGTCGTCGTCACCGGGATCCGCTCCTCGATCGAAAGCTCGATCGCCACCAAGCGGAACGAAACCTCGATCGTCGAGGTCGTCACCGCCGAGGACATCGGCAAGCTGCCCGACGTGTCCATCGCCGAATCCCTGGGTCGTCTGCCTGGCCTGGCGCTGCAGCGCCTCGACGGACGCGGCCAGAACATCTCCATCCGCGGTCTGGGCCCGGATTTCACGACCGCCCTGCTGAACGGGCGCGAGCAGGTCTCGACCGGCGACAACCGCGGCGTGGAGTTCGACCAGTATCCGTCCGAACTGCTGGGCAGCGTGGTCGTCTACAAGACTCCCGACGCGGCCCTGACGGGTCAGGGTCTGGCCGGCACTGCGGACCTTCGGGTCATCCGCCCGCTTGAGTATGGCCGCCGCGCCCTGGCCGCCAATGTGCGCTATGAGCGGAACGGCATCGGTGCCCTGAACGCCGGCACCGACGACAGCGGCAACCGCTTCAGCATCTCCTACATCGACCAGTTTGCGGACGACACGATCGGCGTCGTGCTGGGCTATGCCCACATCACGTCGCCCTACCAGTCCGAGCGGTTCAACGCCTGGGGCTATCCCGAGGTGACCGGCGGCGGCCCGCGCGTGATCGGCGGGTCCAAGCCCTACGTCATGTCGTCGGAACTGGAACGCGACGGCTTCGTCGGCGTGGTCGAATACCGGCCGAACGACCAGCTGCACATGACGCTCGACGCCTTCTACTCCCAGTTCGACAACACCCAGATCCTGCGCGGCATCGAGCTGCCGCTGTTCTGGTCGGCGGCGCAGCTGCAGCCCGGGTACACGGTGCAGGACGGCCTCGTGACGGCCGGCCGGTACAACAACGTCAAGGGCGTTGTGCGCAACGACGTCAATACCCGCGACAGCCAGCTCTCCTCGCTGGGCTGGAACATGGACTATCAGATCAACGACCGGTGGAGCCTGTCGACCGATCTGAGCTTCTCCTCGGTCGAACGGACCGATGTGATCCTGGAAACCTATGCCGGCACGGGGCGCGGCCCCCTCGGCGTCACCGACAGCATCGGCTTCACCACCGGCGCTGAAGGCACCCGCTTCAGCCCGACGCTGGACTACGGCGACTTCAACCTGATCCGTCTGACCAGCCCCCAGGGCTGGGGCGGCGACATCATCCCGGGCGGTCAGGACGGCTATCTGAACAATCCCTCCATCACCGACGACCTGACCTCGTTCCGCGTGGCCGTCGATGGTGATGTGGACCTGGGCTTCTTCAGCGGCGTCGAGATGGGGGTCTACGTCTCGCGGCGCGAGAAGGAGTTCGTCAACGACCAGTTCTTCCTCGGCGTGCCCGGCGGCGCCACGGCGGTGGTGCCCAACCAGTTCCGGCTGCTCCCGACGTCGCTGGATTACCTCGGCATTCCGCGGATGATCAGCTACGACGCCCTCGGCCTGGTCAACAGCGGCTTCTACAACCGGGTCCGTAACCCCAATGCCGACGTGGCGGCGGGTAACTGGCGCGTTGCCGAGAGCGTGACCACGCCCTTCGTCAAGTTCGACATCGACGGCACCCTGTTCGGCTTCCCGACGCGCGGTAACGTCGGCGTCCAGGCCGTCCACACCGACCAGGACTCCAACGGCTTTGCCTCGCGCCAGATCGGCACCGGCGTCTCGGCCACCCAGGCCGTCTCGGGCGGTGACGACTACTGGGAGATCCTGCCCAGCGCCAACATCATCTTCGAGATCGGCGAGGACCGGTTCCTGCGCGTCGCTGCGGCCCGCACCCTGGCCCGGGCCCGTATGGACGAGATGCGCGCCAGCCGGACGTTCAACTACAACGCCACGCTCGACGATCCGGCCGCGCCCGGCACCAACACGCCGGCGTTCAACCCGCAGAACCCGCCCTTCACCGGCGGCGGCGGCAACCCGGAACTGCGTCCCTGGATCGCCAACGTCTTCGACGTGTCGTTCGAGCAGTATTTCGGCCGCTCGGCCTACTTCTCGATCGCGGCCTTCTACAAGGACCTCGAGTCCTACATCTACAACCAGACCGTGCCGTTCGACTACACGGGCTATGCGCCGCTGACGGCCGTCTACCGGACCGGCACGGTGTCGACGCCGCAGAACGGCGAGGGCGGTGAGATCTACGGAATCGAGGCGGCGATCTCCATGCCGTTCGACATGCTGCATCCTTCGCTGGAAGGCTTCGGCTGGAACGCGTCGATCTCGCAGACCGAGAGCAACATCGAGACCAGCCCGGGCAGCTCCAACCCGATCCCGGGCCTGTCCGAAACCGTGGCCAACGTGACGATCTACTATGAGCGTGACGGCTTCCAGGCGCGGGTCTCGAACCGCTACCGGTCGGAGTTCCTGGGTGAGGTCGCCGGCTTCGGCAACGGCCGCACCTTCCGCCAGGTCGGCGCGGAAAGCATCGTCGACGCCCAGATCGGCTATGAGTTCCAGTCCGGTCCGCTGGACGGCCTGTCTGCCCTGTTCCAGGTCAACAACCTGACCGACGAACCGTTCTATACCTATGAGAACGGGGACGAGCGGCGGATCATCGACCATCAGTCCTATGGCCGCACCTTCCTCATCGGCCTGAACTACCGCTATTGAGCTCCTGAGGCTGGCGGTTCCGGGTAACCGGGACCGCCACTCGACCTGAAGCCGGACGGTGCGCCCCCAAGCCGCCCGTCCGGCCATTTTTGTGGGAGTCTCTGTGGCCGGCGTTGATGTGGACAGGGTGGTTCTGGCGGCCGCCGATGGTGACACGGCGACCGTGATGGCGGCCATCGAGGCGGGCATGTCCCCGGACGCGCGGGCCTCCGGCGGCTGGACCGCCCTGATCGCTGCGGCCCGCAACGGCCGGCTGTCTACGGTGGAGGCCCTGATCGCCAGGGGTGCCGATCCGGATGCCGCCAATCCGCGGGGAACGACGCCGGTCATGTTCGCCAAGACCCACGCCTTCGCCTCCGGCGACCTCGCCGTGCTGGAGGCGCTCGCGGCGGCAGGGGCGGACCTCAACGCTCGTGACGCCGCGGGCCTGACCGTTCTGGACTATGTGGAGACCCGCGCGTCCCGGGTCGTGGCCTGGCTGACCGCCCACGGCGCGACGCGCGCAGGGTCATGAGGTCAAACATTTCGTTACGCGACCGGTCGCGTCCCTTCCGCCCCATAGCGGTCCGTGACCAACTCAATCGGGTTGCCGGAGGGGATTCGGCAGAATCAGCCGGGAAGAAAGCATGACAGACGCCACCACCAGCCAGCCCGCCCCCACCAAGGGCACCGGACTGGCCTTCGCCTATGTGACCACGCTCTTCTTCGCCTGGGGTTTCGTGACCTCCCTGATCGGTCCGCTGATTGCGGCGGTCCGTCGGGTGTTCGAGCTCAGCTACACCGAGGCGACCCTGACCACCTTCGCCTGGTTCATCGCCTATGGCATCGCCTCAATACCGGCGGCGGCCATTCTGGGACGGCTGGGCTACAGCCGGGCCATCATCGTGGCCCTGGTCACCATGGTCGCGGGCTGTCTGATCGTACCGATCGCCACCATCGTGGACTGGTATCCCGGTGTGCTCATCGCCCTGTTCGTCATCGCCTCGGGCGTCACCCTGCTGCAGGTGGGCGCCAATCCGCTCGTGGCGGCGCTCGGCTCGGCCAAGAGCTCACACGCCCGCCTGAACTTCTCCCAGTTCTTCAACTCACTCGGCACTACCCTCGGCCCGCTGATCGCCGCGCCGATCCTGCTGACCGGAGGCGTCTTCGCCGCCGACGCCGTGATCAGTGATCCGGCCAGCCGCGCCGAAAGCCTGCGCAGTATCGACCTCGCCTTCCTGGCCGTCGGTGTCTTCTTTGCCGTGGTCGCGGGCTTTATCTTCACCGCGCGCAAGACCATCAACGCCGCCGCCCCCGTGCCGACGGCCGAGGACCGGATGTCGCCGCTGGTCGCGCTCAAGTCGCCCTGGGCCGTGTTCGGTGCCCTGGCCATCTTCTTCTACGTCGGGTCCGAGGTGACGATCGGCGACCTGCTAACCAATTTCCTGCACAGCCCCGAGATCCTGAATGTCCCCCTGGCGACCGCGGGCAGTATGGTCGCCTACTACTGGGGTGGGGCCATGGTCGGCCGGCTGGTCGGCGGCCTGCTGATGCTGACGCCGATCCGCGCCACCACCATCCTGATGGTCAACACGGCCGTGGCCGCCGCCCTGTGTCTGGTGGTGACCCAGACGACCGGTCCGACGGCGGCCTATGCCGCCATCGCCATCGGCTTCTTCAACTCCATCATGTTCCCGACCATCTTCACCCTGACACTCGAGCGGTCGACCGCGCCGATCCCGGCCACCTCGGGCCTGCTGGTCTTCGGCATCATCGGCGGGGCCGTCCTGCCGCCGGTCGCGGGCCATATCGCCGACTCCTCGGCGACGCTGAACCCGGTCTTCTATGTGCCCCTCGCCGGCTATCTGCTGCTGGTCCTCTTCGCCGTCGCCGCCTCACGGGCCAAGACCCGTGGCGGAGACGTCGTCGCGGCACCCTCGGGTCACTGACGACGAGCCGGCAAGGTCGAGGTCTCGCGTCGTGACGCTTCCGCGGCGGTGAAGGCAGCTTGTGGCGACCGCCTCAGGCCGCCTGAACCGCCGTCTCGCCGGCCCACATCCGCTGCGCCCGCAGGAAGTCCTCATGGGCCGGCAGGGCCTCGGCCGCCTGCAGGGTGCGCGCCGCCGAGGCCTGCAGAAAGCCCGCCACATTGCGGGGATCCTGGAAGCCGTACAGGCCATTGGCCGACCGGGGCGTGATGCCCTGTCCGTGCATCACCGCCATCCAGCTGCCCATCGAGAAATACTCGTCCGCCCCGACCTGGAACAGCAGGCCGCGATCGCGATACGCCTCCACCCGTTCGGCCAGGCTGTCGGGGATCGGCGCCTCGCGCACATGACGCCACAGCGGCGTGTCGTCCCTCCGGGTCGCGTGGTAGTGCAGGACCACAAAGTCCCGCACCAGCTCGACCTCGCGGCCCAGACGCCGGTTGTAGGCGGCGATGTTGGCGGGGCTGAAGTCGCTGTCCGGGAAATGCTGCAGCAGCCGCGTCACGCCCGACTGCACCAGATGGATGCTGGTCGACTCCAGCGGCTCGATGAAGCCTGACGACAGGCCCAGGGCCACGACATTCTTCGCCCAATAGGCCTTGCGTCGCCCGGTCACGAACTTCAGCTGCCGCGGCTCCGCCAAGGCCTCGCCGTCCAGATTGTCCAGCAGGGTCTGGCGCGTCTCCTCGTCCGTGCCGAAGCCGGAGCAATAGACATAGCCGTTGCCGGTCCGGTGCTGCAGGGCGATGCGCCACTGCCAGCCGGCGTCGCGGGCGGTGGAGGTGGTGTAGGGCGTGGTCGGCCCCACCCGCGCACACGGCACGGCCCAGGCCCGGTTCATCGGCAGCCAGTGTGACCAGTCCTCATAGCCGGTCTTCAGCGCCCCCTCGATCAACAGGCCGCGAAAGCCGGTGCAGTCGATATAGAGCTCGGCCGACAGTTCGCGCCCGTCCTTCAGCGTCACGCCGGAGATGAAGCCGTCCTCGGGCCGTTGGGACACGGCGACGATCTCGCCCTCGATCCGCTCGACCCCGCGCCCCTCGCAGACCTGGCGCAGGTAACGGGCATAGAGGCCGGCGTCGAAATGATAGGCGGTGAACAGGCTGGACAGCGGCGATCGCGGGTCCGGCGCGCGCACCCCGACCCGGCCCAGCCGCGCGGCCTGGGCGCAGACCGAATGGGCCTCCAGCTCGCCGCCCTCGCCGCGCAGATGCGCCGTCAGCCAGGTCTGGTGAAAGTCGCCCAGGGTCGGGCCGGGGCCGAAGGTGCCGAAGGGGTGGAAATAGCGCGTGCCCTTCACCCCCCAGTCGACGAACTCGATGCCCAGCTTCAGCGTCGCCTGGGTGGCGCGCATGAATTCGGCGTCGTCCAGACCGATCATGCCGTTGAAGTCGCGGATCGGCGGCACGGTGGCCTCGCCCACGCCGACGATGCCGATGTCGTCGGACTCCAGCAGCCGGACTTTCACATGGGGACCGCAGGCGCGCTGAAGGGCCGCCGCCGCCATCCATCCGGCGGTGCCGCCGCCCACGATCAGGACGGACTGGATCGGTCTGGCCATCGTCTCGCAAATCCTTGCCCGTGAGGGGGAAACTCTAGAGCAGGCGGGCCCGAACTCAACCGCGGCGGCGTGTCCCGGCGGCGTGGGGCAAGCGTCACCTTTCCGGCTTGATCCTGCCGACGCTTGCGGCAGATTGGGCCCGGGATCGAGGGGAGACGCCGATCATGATCCGGTTCATCGCGGCGCTGATGCTCTGGGCCCTGGCCTGGCCGGCGGCGGCGGACGTCGTCGTCACCTTCTACGGCAAGGACGGCGATCTCCGGCTGAACCGGTTCGTGTCGCCCCATGCCTATGTCGTCCTCGAGGGGCGTCTGGACAGCGGCGAACCGGTGTTGCGCCAGGTCAGCTTCGGCGCCGCCGGCGGCGGCGGGGTACAGGCGCTGATGCGCTCGGGGCCCGGCACCCTGACCGACTATACGGGGTCGCAGCCGCCGGACGGCAAGGCCTATCTCAGCATCCGCATTTCGGACGCCGTCTTCTATGACCTGACCAAGCGCATGGACTGGTGGGCCACGCCGGCCGGCAACCTCTACAACGTCTATGATCGCAACTGCGTCGGCTTCGTCGCCGATGTGGCCCAGCGGCTGGGGCTGCGGACCCCGCGCGCCGACACCTGGAGCCCGAACGGCTTTCTGGAGTCCATGGTGGCCATGAACCCGCCCGGATCCCTGCCGGGCCTGTTGCCGGGCCCTGTGCCCTTTCAGGGGATCGGGGCGGACCCGGTCGCGCCCGCGGTCTCCTCCACCGCGCCGACGATGTGATACAGGCTGCTGGCGGGGGCGGCCTCCTCGACCGCCACGCCGTCCGCCGTGATCCGGTCCCGCCACCCGCCCGCCGGGGTGTCGGTGACGAAGCGCATCAGGGCCGCACAGGCCGCCTCCATCCGGTCAAGGGCGTCGGTCCGGGCCGCGCCCTCGACCCTCAGGGCGCGCTGGGCCCAGGCCTTGGCCCGCTCGCCCTGGGCCCAAAGCCGGGCGTGACCCGCCTGCACGGCCAGGTCCGGTCCCAGTTCGGCGATCGTCAGGCCAGAGGCGTCGACCCCGTGACCCTCGCCGATCTCGCGCAGACGGTCCGCCGCCGTCAGGGCCCGATCGTCGCCCCGCGCCTCGCCCCAGCGGGTCAGCAGCCAGGCCCATTCGAACTGGTGGCCCGGCTCGACCACGGCCAGGTCGGGTGCCGTCGCACGGTGCCAGTCGCCGTCGAAATGCTCATGCAGGGCGCCCGTCGCGGGATCGATCATCCGGTCCAGCGCCAGCCGGACGATGCCGTCGCAGAAGCCGGCCCAAGCGGCCCGTTCCGGCCCGTCGGTGCGCGCTTCCCAGGCCAGGCCCGCCTCCAGCAGATGCATGTGCGGATTGGCCCGCAGCGGCAGGGTGCGGGGCAGGGCCTCCTCATAGCCGCCCAGCGGATGGGCGAACCGGGCAAGCGCCGCGCGCATGGACGCGGCGAAGGCGGGCAGGGCGTCGCCCCCGACGACGTCCACGGCATGGGCTGTGCCGAACAGGATGAAGGCCTGATCATACAGGTCGATCGGCGCCTCCAGTGGTCGCCCCGCATCGTCGAGGCGGGACTGAACCAGGCCGTCCGGCCGAACGAAGGCCGGCAGGCGCGCCAGACCATGACGCACCACCCCGGCCGCGGGCCCGGTCCAGCCCAGGGCCGGCGCCCGCGCATAGGCATAGATCTGGCGACCCAGCACCCGGGCGCGGCGGGGGCCCCGCACGGCCCCGGCCCCGGCGTCGATCCGCTCGAAGAATCCCCCGTCGGGGTCCAGCCCGGCCTGCGACCATAGCGGCAGGGCCGAGGTCAGCAGCCAGTCCTGCAATCGGGCCGACGGGGTGCCGGTCGTTCTCGTCCTCACCAAGGCCCGCACCCCTGCACTCACCCACCGTCCTGCACATGCGGCGCGGCGTCCGAAATTCTGGAACGCCGCGGCGCTCAGTCCGCCGCCGACGTCAGACCCCGCTTACACGAGGAGACGACCGGGCGAGGAGCGTTTTTTGGTCCGGCCCTCCGCAGACGAAGGGGGCCGCAGGGTCATCCCCGCGGCCCCCGAAAGGTCCTCATCGAGCCCCGGCACGCCGGGGCGAGGCGTCAGCTGTCGGAGTCGTCATCCCTCGCCACGATGAACGCCGTGGCGGCGATGAAGCCGCCGATCAAAAAGGCAGGAAGAGGCGAACCGCTCCTGCACTTCCATCCGAATTTCGAGCAAAGCACTTCATCTTGCCTGACCGCCAGACGCGCGGTCTCGGCCTCGGTCAGACCGCCGGCCACGACGGAGTCTCCGGAAGCGACAACCGGATCGGCGGCCTTGCCGGGGTCGAGGCGGTCGGCGACGAAGGTTGGAAGCGGGGCCGCCAGGTCGGCGTCACGGATGACCAGCGGCGTGGCGGCGGCGCGAGCCGTCTGGAGCACAGCCGGGTCGGCGGCCACCGCTGTGGCGACGACCGGGTCGATGGCGGGCGCGGCGATCATTTCCGGCAGACGGGCGGCGATGGCCTGGCCCGCGATGAGCAGGACGCCCACGGCGCCCCCGATGAGCAGCTTGTTCATCCTGAAATCCCCCGCATGGGCCCCCCCAAGGATCGGGAGACGGCCAGCACATGCGGCCGATTTATCTCCGACATCTGTGACGCCTGAATGACGCACCGGGGATCGACGAACACCGGTTGGGCGGCGACCCTGGTCCGGGGGTCGTTCCGGTCTCGGGATTCGGGCTCGAACGACGAAGGGGCCGCAGGGTCATCCCCGCGGCCCCCGAAAGGTCCTCATCCGGCCCGCATGCGCCGGGGGGAGGCGTCAGCTGTCGGAGTCGTCATCCGTCGCCACGACGATCGCCGTGGTGGCGATGATGGCGGTAGCGACGACCGGGATCACCCGGCCCCCACGCGTGATCTTCTCGCCCCCCTGCATCGTCGTCGGCGCAGTGTTATTGCACCCCTCGGAATTAGAGATGCAGACCCGCGCCGAGTAGGCGTCCACGGAACTTTGATATCCCTGCCTAACAGCCAGACGTGCCGTCTCGGCCTCGGACAGGGGGCCGACGCCGGCCACGCCCGTGGGGTCGCCGGCGACCGGGTCGAGGCGGTCGGCCACGGGCGACAGGGCCAGGTCGGAGGTGACGACGACCGGGGCGGCGCGGCGCGCGGCGGGCATCACGGCCGGGTCGGCGGCCACCGCCGTGGCGACGGCCGGCTCGGCGACGCGTGCGGCGATCATGTCCGGCAGACGGGCGGCGATGGCCTGACCCGCGATGAGCAGGACGCCCGCGGCACCGCCGATGAGAAGCTTGTTCATGTTAGGGATCCCCCCTGCGTGCCGCAGCTCCCCCAACGGGAGGTGCCGGAGACGTAGCTTAACCATATTGCGGCGGCTTGCCAGTTTGAAAATACACGGTTCTGCCAAACCCATTCTCTGGTCGACGGGCCGCGCGCCGCTCTGCCCCGACCCGTCTTCGTCGCTCGTTTACCCTCTGCGGTCACGATCCGGCGCAGCGCCCCCGGCGGGGCCCGCGGAACGCCCATGGACCTTCACGGCAAGCGCATTCTGGTCACCGGCGCGGACGGCTTCATCGGCTCGCACCTGGTCGAGCGGCTGGTGGCCGACGGCCACCGCGTGCGCGCCTTCGTCCAGTACAACAGCCTGGGCACGCGCGGCTGGCTGGACCGGGCCTCGGCAGAGACCCTGGCGGCGCTGGAGGTCTTCGCCGGCGATGTGCGCGATCCGCACGGCGTGCGCACGGCCATGCGCGACTGCGAGGTGGTGCTTCATCTCGCGGCCCTGATCGCCATTCCCTACAGCTATCATTCGCCCGACGCCTATGTGGACACCAATGTCCGCGGCACGCTGAACGTGGTCCAGGCCGCGCGCGAGCTGGAGGTGGCGCGGGTCGTCGTCACCTCGACCAGCGAGGTCTATGGCACCGCCCGTTTCGTGCCGATGACCGAGGCCCATCCCCTGCAAGGCCAGTCGCCCTATTCGGCGACCAAGATCGGGGCCGACCAGATCGCGCTCAGCTTCCAT
>CAMCIP010000007.1 GCA_945874855.1 Brevundimonas vancanneytii | reverse complement strand
GAGCAGAGCGACGCTCTGCTCGATGTCGGCCTTCATGGCCTCGACATCCGGTCTCATCGCAATCTCCAGCGACATCAGGGGGAAGCGCGACTTAGGGCGCCCCGGCCAAAAGGGAAAGCGGGGCCTTAGAACAGGCCGCTGAGATCCTCAGGCGGTTCCTGCTTTCCGGGCGGCGGCGGCGCGGCGGCGGGCGGCGGCGCTGCATCCCGTGCCGCCTTTTCCTCGCGCTCGCGGCGAATGATGTCGTCGTAAAGCTGGGGCCCCCTCGGGGTGTCGGGCGCACGTTCCTCTTCCTCTTCGCGGCGCCGCTCGGTGCCGGGCCGGAAGGCCTCCTCGATGCCGTTGACGGTGCGGAAGACGGCATTGCGGGGGCGGACGAAGGGCCGCGCGGGCCGCGCCTTCAGCGCGGTTTGCATGAAGTCGGTGAAGATCGGCACGGGCCCCGTCGCGCCGGTCTCGCCGCGCCCCAAAGGCCGATTGTCGTCAAAGCCGATGAAGACACCGACGACGATGTCGGAGCTGAAGCCGACGAACCAGGCAGAGCGGTACTCATTGGTCGTGCCCGTCTTGCCGCCGACCCAGCGGCCGAGGCCGCGGGCGCTGGCGGCCGTACCACGCTGGATCACGCCTTCAAGCATGGAACTGACCTGATAGGCGGTGATGGGGTCGATGACCTGGGTCCCGCGTTCGGGAAGGCGCGGCGACTCCTGGCCGGAGAAGCCCCGCCCGCACTCGCGGCAGGTGCGCCGGTCGGCCCGCCACAGGGTCTCGCCGGTGCGGTCCTGTACGTATTCGATCAGATAGGGCTCGACGCGTCGGCCACCGTTGACGAAGGCCGAATAGGCGGCGGTCAGGTGCAGGGGCGTGGTTTCGCCGGCCCCGAGCGAGACGGACAGATTCGGAGGCATGTCGTCGGCCACGCCCATCTTTTCGGCAAGATCGACGATGTTCTGCATGCCCACGTCCTGGGCCAGGCGCACGGTCATGACGTTGCGAGACAGCTCCAGCCCGCGCCGCAAGGACTGAGGGCCGTAGAATTCGCGGCTGTAGTTCTCGGGCGTCCAGCGCGTGCCATTGGGACCACCGGCGAAGCTGATCGGGGCGTCGAGAACGATGGAGGCGGGTGTGAAGTCGCCCTCCAGTGCGGCGGCATAGACGAAGGGCTTGAACGCCGAGCCGGGCTGGCGCTCGGCCTGGGTCGCGCGATTGAAGCTGGACAGGGCATAGGAATAGCCGCCGACCATGGCCAGCACCCGGCCTGTGTGCGGGTCGATGGCAACCAGGGCGCCGTTGACGGCGGGAATCTGCTTCAGGGCGAACTGGCCGTTGCGAGGCTCCACGAAGATCAGGTCACCGCGCCGGAGTTGTCGATTGGCATTGGCCCAGGCGGCGTCTGCGGCGATCAGGGTGCCCGACCGGTCGTCGGCGGCCAGGCGCACCCGTACCGTATTGCCGGACACGCTCTCGACGGCCGCGGCGCGCCAGGCGCGGCGCTCCGGCGGGGTCGTCTTCTTGCCGGCTTCCGACTGCCATCCTGCGGCGAAGTCGGTCGTACCCCAGGGCCCGCGCCAGCCGTGGCGGCGATCGTAGGCCTCCAGCCCCGTCATCAGGGCCGACCGGGCCGCTGACTGCAGCGACGGATCCAGGGTGGTCCGGAGATAAAGGCCGCCGGCGTTGACCGGGCGCTCGCCGAACCGGGCGACGGCCTGGCGGCGGGCCTCCTCCACGAAGAAGTCGGCGTCGTCGTACTGGGCCCGGCGCGGCGCGTCCTGGGTGGTCAGCGGGCGGGCGAGGGCCTGGGTCAGCTCGACGTCGGTGAGGAAGCCGTTGTCGGCCATCTCGCCCAGCACCCAGTCGCGGCGGCCCTTGGCGGCCTCGGGCCGGCGCTTGGGATGATAGTTGTTGGGGCCCTTGGGCAGGGCCGCCAGGAAGGCGGCCTCGTCGGGCGTCAGCTGGCCCAGCGACTTGCCAAAATAGTTGTAGGCCGCCGAGGCGACGCCGAAGGAGCGATAGCCGAGGAAGATCTCGTTCAGATACAGCTCGAGGATCTGCTCCTTGGGCAGGGCCCCTTCCAGGCGGCTGGCCAGAACCGCCTCCTTGAGCTTGCGGTTCAGGCTGCTCTCGTTGGTCAGCAGGATGTTCTTGGCGACCTGCTGGGTGATGGTCGATCCGCCCTCGAGCCGGCGACCGGACACCACGTTGAACAGGTTCTTGAACATGGCCCGGCCGAGCCCGGACACGTCGATGCCGCCGTGGCGGAAGAAGTTGCGGTCCTCCGCCGCCAGAAACGCCTGCACCACCACGGGCGGGATCTGGTCGTAGGACACGTAGATCCGGCGTTCCTCGGAGAACTCCCCGATCAGGGTGCCGTCACCGGCATAGACCCGCGTCGCCGTCGCCGGGCGATAGTCGGCCAGCTCGCCGGCGTCGGGCAGGTCATGGAACAGCCAGGCCGCATAGATCGTGACGACCAGTCCAGCCAGGGCGATCGCCCCGAGCAGGACGACCCCCGCCATGACGATCCAACGTTCGGCAATCTTCACCGTGCACTCCGAGCGACGCCCGGAAGGGTTTAGCCCGCGTCGGGATGGCCGCAAAGACCCTAAGGCGCGCCCTGTCCGTCGTCGACGCCGGCGCGTCGCATCGGCGCCGCATCCAGAAAGAAGGCATCGATGCCGCGGACGATGGCGCGGGCGATACGGCGTCGGCCGGCGTCGCTGGACAGGGCGCGGGCGTCCTCGGGGTTGGTGATGAAGCCCATTTCCAGCAGCACGGCAGGAACGTCCGGAGCCAGAAGGACGGCCAGACCGGCGTCGCGGTGGCTGCGGCGCAGCAGCGGATGGCCAGTGCCCTCGATCTCACCCAGCAGGCTGCGGGCGAACTGGGCGGAGCGATTCTGGGTGGAGCGCTGGGTCATATCCAGCAGGATGCGGTCGACGGTGGGGTCCCGGCCGGGCAGTTGAAGCTCCCGCGTCCAGTCCTCGCGTCCGGTGAACTCGCGGATCGCGCGGCCCGCCCCCTGCTCCGACAGGGTGTAGACGCTGGCACCGCGCGTGGCCGGGTCGGCCGAAGAATCGAGGTGAAGCGAGATGAACAGATCCGCACCGGAGCGTCGCGCCAGTTCGACGCGACGCGGCAACGGCACATAGACGTCGCGATCTCGCGTCAGGACGACGCGATAGCGGCCGGTGCGCTCGATCTCGGCTTTCAACGCCAGGGCGGCGGCCAGGGCCAGCTCGCTTTCGCGTGATTCATTGCCGACGGCCCCGGGATCGCGCCCGCCATGGCCGGCGTCGATGACGATCAGGGGGCGTTCGCGACGCGCTGCCGGCGCGGGTGCCGCGGGACGCGACCCAACCGGAGCCGGGGCGCCCGTGGCCTCCAGATCGACGACGTAGCGGTGGTGGGTGACGCCATCGCCCGGCGACAGCAGGAAACGCCGCTGGATGCGCGCGCCGCCCGACAGGGTCAGCTCGATGCGCGAGGCGCCGCCTTCGCTCGCCACACGCCAGCCACGCACGAGGCCGCGCCCGCCGCCCGACAGGGGCGACCGGACACGGGCGTCGCGCAGAGTCAGCACCACGCGTCCTGCCGAGCCGTCCTCGGTCACCGCCATGTCCGCCACACCCTCGAGGTCGATCACCACCCGGGTCGACTGGGCATCCCCGCCCAGCCTGAGCCGCAACAGTTCAGAACCGTTGGCCGCCAGTCCACGACCGGCTGCCAGTCCCACGGCGCAGACGACGACGAAGGCCAGCGCCGTCATCACCCAGTCGCGGGGGCGCCAATCGGCCGGGTATCGACGAAGGGATGCGAGCATTCTGCCGGGCGCCGTTCGATTTCGAAGTCGACACCACCCTGCCGCAGTGACCTGTGGATTCCGTTAAGGGCCTGAGCGCTTTCAATTCCCGGCGACGAGCCCTATGTTCACCCGTCCGCGTCTGATCGCGCCGCATGACCTCGGTCCGGCGCGCCCTCCCCGCGGCGCCCTCTGCAACCGGGCCGGCGACGTCGCCGCCCGAACGTCGGGGCGGCCGTCCGCAGGTCGGCCGATCCCCTGGACAGACTGAAACCCATGGGCAATTTCGCCTTGGCGCATCCCCGGCCCGAACGGACCGCACAGCCGCAGCCCCTCGGGCGCGACGGCGGGACTGCCGCTGCGAAAGCCCCTTCCCCCATTCGGCGAGCCGTCGCGGACGCCGGGCCAAGGCCCGGACCGCTGGACCGAGCGCGCCAGAGAGAGACTTTTGATGTCAAAGACCATGTTGATCGACGCCGCCCACGCGGAGGAAACCCGCGTCGCCATCGTCGAGGGGCGTCAAGTCGAAGAGTTCGACTTTGAGTCCAAGACCCGCCGCCAGCTGCGCGGCAATGTCTACCTGGCCAAGGTGGTCAGGGTGGAGCCAAGCCTGCAGGCCGCCTTCGTCGAGTATGGCGGCAATCGCCACGGCTTTCTGGCCTTCAACGAAATCCACCCCGACTACTATCAGATCCCGGTCGCCGATCGCGAGGCGATCATGGCCGAGGCCGCGTCGGACGACGACGACCACGACGACCTGGGCCGTGAGAGCGACGACGGCGAGTCGGAGGGCAAGCTCGCCGACGAAGAGCGGCTGAAGCGGCGCCTGATGCGGCGCTACAAGATTCAGGACGTCATCCGTCGGCGGCAGATCCTGCTGGTCCAGGTCGTCAAGGACGAGCGCGGCGGCAAGGGTGCGGCCCTGACCACCTGGCTGTCGCTGGCCGGCCGCTACTGCGTGCTGATGCCCAACACCGGCAAGGGCGGCGGCATCTCGCGCAAGATCACCCAGGCCACTGACCGCAAGCGCCTGAAGGCGGCGGCGGCGGCCCTGGACGTGCCGCACGGCATGGGGCTGATCATCCGCACGGCGGGCGCCAAGCGGACCAAGGCCGAGATCAAGCGCGACTATGAGTATCTGCTGCGCCTGTGGGAGACGATCCGCGAGACCACCCTCGCGTCGCACGCGCCGTCGCTGATCTATGAAGAGGAAAACCTCGTCCGCCGCGCCGTGCGCGACATGTTCGACAAGGACTTCGACGGCATCCAGGTCGAGGGCATCGAAGGCTTCAGGGAAGCGCGCGACTTCATGCGCGTGCTGATGCCCTCGCAGGCGAAAAAGGTGCACCTGTACAGCGGGGCCAAGCCCCTGTTCGCCGCCAATGGGATCGAGGATCTGCTGCATCAGATCCACCAGCCGGTCGTGCCGCTGAAATCCGGGGGCTATCTGGTGATCAACCAGACCGAGGCCCTGGTCGCCATCGACGTCAACTCCGGGCGGGCGACAAAGGAACGCAACGTCGAGCAGACGGCTTTCAAGACCAATATGGAAGCTGCGGTCGAGGCGGCGCGCCAGCTGCGGCTGCGCGACCTCGCCGGCCTCATCGTCATCGACTTCATCGATATGGAGGAGTCGAAGAACAACCGCGCGGTGGAGAAGGCGCTCAAGGACGCGCTGGCCCAGGACCGGGCGCGCATCCAGATGGGCAAGATCTCCGGCTTCGGCCTGATGGAGATCAGCCGCCAGCGTCGTCGCCTGGGTGTGATCGAAGGCGCCACCGAGGTCTGCCCGCACTGCCAGGGCGCGGGCCGCATCCGGTCGGCCGAGAGCGCCGCCCTGATGGCGCTGCGCGCCGTCGACGTCGAGGTGGGGCGGAACGGGGCCGGTACGGTGAACCTGCGGGTTCCGACCAAGACAGCCCTGTACATCCTGAACTTCAAGCGCGGCCATCTGGACCGGCTGGTGGCACAGCGCGGCCTGACGCTGGTCGTGATGATCGACGAGGCGCTCGGCCAGGCCGAGCACGCCCTCGACCGGGTCGAGACCAATGAGGATTTCGTGCCGCCCCAGCCCGAGATCGATGCGTTTGATCCGGGCGACGACGACTTCACCTACGATGAAGCCGAGGACGAAGACGACGACGCCGAAGACTTCCACGATGCCGATGACGACGCGGATGGAGAGGAAGGCGAGGACCGGCCTCGCCCGCGGACCGAGCCGCGCACCGAAGCCCGCACGGCGCGGGCCGCTGAATCGGACGAAGACGGCGACGAGGGCAGCCGCCGCCGCCGCCGCGGCCGTCGCGGGGGTCGCCGGATGCGCGAGGAGACCGAGCGCGACGGCTTCGTCTGGGTGCGCGGCCGCACGCCGTCGCTCCAGGATCCCTTCGTCTGGTTCGATCCCCTGCAGCCTCAGGCCGCCCTCGCCGACGCTCCCCCCCCGCGGGCCGCTGTGGAGCCCGAGTCGGCCGAGCCGCGCGCAGACGGCGAGCGTACCGGCCGGCGTCGCCGCAGGCGCGGTCGCGGCCGCGGCGCGGCAGACGCCCAGCCGACGGGGGACCTCGTCCCGTCGTCGGCCGGGATCGAGACCGCTGCTCCCGAGACTGTGGAAGACCTGGGCGAGACCGATGCACCGCCGGCCCTCGCGACCGAACCCAAGCGTCGGCGGGTGCGACGCAAGCCCGCAGCCGCGCTCGACGACGTCGCAGACGAGGCGGTGGCGTCCGAGTTCAGCGAGCCGCTGAACACGCAGGAACCGGAACCGGAACTCGTCGAGCCCGAAGCGGTCGTCGTCGAGGCCGCAGCGGAGATCGCCCCGGAGCCGGTGCCCGAACCGGTGGCCCCGCCGCCGGCGCCGAAGCCCGTCCGCGCCACGGTTCCGCCGCCCGAGGACGATCCGGCCCAGATCACTGCACCGCCCGCCAAACCCAAACGCGGGTGGTGGCGCCTCTGATCCGCCGCGTTTAGATTGCCGGATCGAGGTCGGGGGGCGTCGAGGGACAGGTGCATGCGATGAGCCCGTTTTTCCGAACCGCCGCCCGCCTCGGCGCCGTCCTGTGCGCCGCAGCGGCCACGGCCCTTTGGCCACAGGCTGCGGCGGCCCAGAGCCTGATCCGCGACACCGAGATCGAAGGCATCATCCACGAGTGGTCTGCGCCCGTGTTCGTGGCGATGGGCCTCGAACCGGACGAGGTCACGATTCTCCTGGTCAACGACCAGAGCCTGAACGCCTTCGCCACGCGCGGCCGGATCATGGGCCTGAACACAGGCCTGATCCTGCGCACCCGCTCGCCCAATGAGCTTCTGGGCGTGATCGCCCATGAGGGCGGCCACATCAAGAACCGCCACACCCTGCGCGACGGGGCCCAGAACGCGGGCATGCAGCCCTTCCTGATGACCATGGCCCTGGGTGCCCTGGCCGCGATCGCCGGGGCGCCGGACGCGGCTGCGGTGCTGATGGCCAACAGCCAGTATTTCGGCACCCTTTCAGCCCTGCGCTACATGCAGGGCCAGGAGGGCGAGGCCGACATCACCGCCGCCCGCGCGCTGGAGGCCGCCGGCATCTCCGGGCGGGGCCTGATGGCCTTCTTCGAGAATTTCAGGTCGCAGGAAGTGTTCTCGGAAGCCCGCCGCTTCCCCTATTTCCGCAGCCACCCCCTGTCGTCGCAGCGCATCGAGCAGCTGCGCCCCTATGTGACCCAGGCGTCCAGCTACAATGTGCCGGACGACCCGATCCAGGTCGCGCAGCACGCGCTCGTCCTGGCCAAGATCCATGCCTTCATGGAGCCGCCGGCCCAGACCCTGAGGAAATATCCGGCGTCGGATGTCAGCTATCCCGCCCGCTATGCCCGCGCCATCGCCTGGTACAAGAGCGGCGAGACGGACCGGGCCCTGGCCGCCGTCGAGGAGTTGCTGGCCGAACAGCCGGAGAATCCCTTTCTGTGGGAGCTGAAAGGCCAGATCCTCTTCGAGGAGGGCCGCGCCCAGGACGCCGTCGCGGCCCATTCGCGCGCCGTCGAACTGCTGCCCGACGCCCCGCTGCTGCACATCAACCTGGCTCACGCCCTGCTGGAGTCCGGCCAGTCGGACCAGTTGGACGAGGCGATCGATCATCTGAAGCGCGCTACGGTGCTGGAATCGGACAACACCCTGCCCTGGCGCCTGCTGGGCCAGGCCTATGCGCGCCAGGGCAAGGAGGGCGAGGCGCGCCTGGCCTCGGCCGAGTACTATTTCGCCATGGGCCAGCAGCAGCAGGCCACCCAGTTCGCCCTGCGGGCCCGAGACATGCTGGAGCCGTCCACAGTCGAATGGCGTCGCGCCATGGACATCGTGCTGGCGTCCGGCGCGACCATGGACGATATCCGCATCCTCGACGAGAACACCCGCCGCAGGACGCCCGGCGTGATCCCGCCCGCCGGCCGCTGACCCTGACTGGACCCGACCGCCCATGACCGATGCGCCGACGCCCGATGACGCCGCCGCCCCGCCCTCGCCTGCGCCCGACCGCCTGAGCCGGTTCGCCGACCCACGCCTGACCCTGGCCTCGCTGGCGATCGCGGGACTGGCCCTCATCGTGGCCGTCCTGCCCCTCTTGAACGGCGGCGACTTCGGAGGCCGCGTGCGGGCCTATCTGCTGGCCAATCCCCAGGTGCTGGACGAGGTCGTGCAGGCGCGCGATCTGCGGGCCAATGCCGACCGGGTCAACGGCCTGACCGAGGCCGCACGCGCCAACCCGTCCCTGCTCAAGCCCGGCCCGAACGAGCCGGCCTTCGGCCCCGTCGACGCAAAGGTGACGGTGGTCGAGTACTTCGATTACCGCTGCCCCTACTGCAAGGTGGCGGCACCCGGCTATCTGGAGCTGATCCGCACCAATCCGGACGTGCGCTTCGTCTTCCGCGAATGGCCGATCCTGGACCGCGAGGGCGAGATCGTCTCCCAGTACGCCGCCCGCGCCGCCCTGGCCGCCCACGGTCAGGGCAAGTATCTGGCCGTGCATCAGGCCCTGATGGCCGAGCAGGCCCTGACGCCGGAATCGATCGACGCCATCCTGGCCGAGAACGGGGTGACCATCGGCGCGTCGCGCGAAGGCCTGCAGACGCCGCAGGTGGCCCAGGTGCTGGCCGACGTGCAGATCGGCGCCAGCCAGATGGGTCTGGACGCCACGCCGACCTTCTTCGTCAACGGCCAGGCCATGGCCAGCAACGCGCCCGAAGAGATCGCCAAAGCCATCCAGGCGGCTAGATAAGGCCCGAGAGCGGCGAACTCGGGCTGGCGTACATGCGCCGGGGCATGCGGCCGGCCAGATAGCCCTGTCGACCGGCGATCACCGCATGCTTCATGGCCGAGGCCATCAAGATGGGATCCTTCGCTGCGGCGATGGCGGTGTTCATCAGCACAGCGTCGCAGCCCAGCTCCATCGCCAAAACCGCGTCAGAGGGCGTGCCGACGCCGGCATCGACCAGCACGGGCACGGTCGCCTGTTCGATGATCAGGCTGATGTTGACCCGGTTCTGGATGCCGAGGCCCGAGCCGATCGGCGCCGCGGCGGGCATGATGGCGGCGGCCCCCGCCTCCTCCAGCCGTCGGCACATCACCACGTCGTCGGTGCAATAGACCATGACCTGGAAGCCGTCCCTGATCAGCAGCTCCAGCGCCCGCAGCGTCTCGACCATGTCCGGATACAGGTGCGCCGTGTCCGACAGCACCTCCAGCTTGACCAGATCCCAGCCGCCCGCCTCACGCGCCAGCCGCAGGGTCCGCACCGCGTCCTCGCCGGTGAAGCAGCCGGCGGTATTGGGCAGGAAGGTGAACCGGTCCGGCTTCACATAGTCGACCAGCATCGGCTGGCTCGGGTCCGACAGGTTCACACGCCGCACCGCCACGGTCACGATCTCCGCCCCCGCCGCCTCGGCCGCGGCGGCGTTCTGCTCGTAGCTGGCGTATTTGCCGGTGCCTACGATCAGGCGAGAGGAGAAGGTGCGACCGGCGACGGTCCAGGAGTCGGGGGTAATCGTGTCAGTCATCCCGTCTGTCTAGCGGCTGCCGACAGCCCGGCAAGGGCCGCGGCCATTGCAAACCATGACCTGACAAGGTGGACGGCCCGCAGTCGGGACCCGGCTCTATCGGGCGTAGCGACGGGATCGGGTCGAATAGACAAACGCCTGCCGCCTGCGATCATCGAAGCCAGTGAACAAGAGAACCGTCCCGCTCACGGATCCGTCTTCGTAATCCCGGTACCACCCTCCCGGGCCATAAGGGGCTTCCGCCTCTTCATTCCATCCCCGCGTTCGCGACTCCATCATGGTCTTGAGATCGGGCTCCGACATGCCCTCCGGGACGTGCATCCGGCACGCGGAGAGGGAATTTGCCGGGAAGTCCTCGGTAGCGTTCCAACGCCCGGACCAAAGCACGACAGTATACCCGCGCCCGTCAAGGGCCAACTCTCTGACGTCAAGAGCATTTTCGTAGTTGGAGGATAGGCTATTGCGCCTGACATTGATCGGCTCCAGGCCCAACGCCGCCCCTGCCGCCATGGCCTGAGCCGTGTCGCCATCGAGATGGGCCGGACAAATGCGATCAAACACTTCGCCCGGGGTGGGGGTCTGCGCCACAGCAATGCTCGACGGTGCCAGCATCAGGGCAGCGATCAGCCATCGAAGCATTGCGGGGTCCTTGGACATCAGGCCGCATCACCGCCGCCTCAAAAGTCAGGGTCGCATATCGCCCCGAGGGCATCAATCGCCCCGGCAGGCGCTGACCTCACCCCCCGCCGACGAACTGCACCAGCTCCACGCGGTCACCCTCGGCCAGCGCCGTCGTCGCATGCAGCGATCGCGGCACGATTTCCATATTGCGCTCCACCGCCACCTTGCGCACGTCGAGGCCCAGTTCCCCGACAAGGGCCAGAATGGTCCCGGCCTGAACGTCGCGGTTTTCGCCATTGACCTGAATGCGCATGACCCTGCGTCACCTTTCGCGCGGCGCCCGGTTGGCGGGCGGAGCGGCGTCCTCTACAAGGCGCGTCCGAATCCGGCGGACGCCATTTCACCGAGCGCATGCCCGACACCCCCGTCCTCTACGTCCTGAACGGCCCGAACCTCAACCTGCTGGGGGTGCGCGAGCCCGAAATCTACGGGCATGAGACCCTGGCCGACGTCCAGGCGCGGTGTGAGGCGGCGGCGCCGGGCTGGTCGGTCATGTTCCGCCAAACCAATCACGAGGGCGTGCTGATCGACTGGGTGCAGGAAGCGCGCACGGCCGCGGCGGCCCTGGTGATCAATCCCGCGGGATACACCCACACCTCCATCGCCCTGCTGGACGCGCTGAAGACGCTGACCATCCCGGTGATCGAATGCCATCTGTCGGACCCCGCGACGCGCGAGGCCTTCCGGCATCACTCCTACGTCGCCCTGGCCGCGACGAAGACCGTCGCGGGCCACGGCGCGCGCAGCTATGAACTGGCGGTTCGGGCCGCCGTGGAACTGGCCCAGGAACGCGGGCTGGCGTAAGCCCGTCCGACAACGAGAAGAAGAGGTCCCCATGGCCGTCAGCAAGACACCCGCGCCCAAGCCCAGCAAGGACGACGGCATCGACGCCGGTCTGGTCCGGTCCCTGGCCGACATCCTGAAGGAGACCGGCCTGACCGAGATCGAGGTCGAGCGCGGAGAGCTGCGAATCCGTGTGGCGCGCGAACTGACCGTGGCCGCCGGGCCCGTGACCTATGCGGCCGCGCCCGCTGCCCCGGCCGCTCCCGCGCCCGCCCCGGTCGCCGTCAGCATGCCGTCGGACCCCGCCACCATCGTGGCCCGGGCCGGCGAGCAGGTGAAGTCGCCGATGGTCGGCACCGCCTATCTGAAGCCCTCTCCCGAGGCCGGAAACTTCGTCCAGCCCGGCGATGCGGTGAAGAAGGGCCAGACCCTGCTGATCGTCGAGGCGATGAAGACCATGAACCCCATCCAGGCCCCCCGCGACGGCGTGGTGGTCGAGGTGCTGGTCGGCGATGCCCAGCCCGTCGAGTTCGGCGAGCCGCTCGTCCTGCTGGAAGGCTGAGGCGTGTTCACCAAGGTCCTCATCGCCAACCGGGGCGAGATCGCCCTGCGGATTCACCGGGCGTGCAAGGAGATGGGCATCTCCACCGTCGCCGTGCATTCCGAGGCCGACCGCGGCGCCATGTGGGTGCGACTGGCTGACGAAAGCGTCTGCATCGGCCCGGCGCCCGCCGCCAAGTCGTATCTGAACATCCCCTCGATCATCGCCGCGGCCGAGATCACCGGGGCCCAGGCCATCCACCCCGGCTACGGCTTCCTGTCCGAGAACGCCCGTTTTGCCGAGATCGTGGAAGCCCACGGCATGACCTTCATCGGGCCCCGGCCCGAGCACATCCGCGTCATGGGCGACAAGATCACCGCCAAGAAGACGGTGCTGGAGGCGGGCATCCCCTGCGTGCCCGGCTCCGACGGCGAGGTCGAGACCGTCGAGGCCGCGATCGAGGCCTCGAAAGCCATCGGCTTTCCCCTGATCGTCAAGGCCGCGGCCGGCGGCGGCGGGCGCGGCATGAAGGTGGCCCTGACGCCGGATGACCTGGTCGAGGCGGTGCAGACCGCCCAGTCCGAGGCCCTGGCCGCCTTCGGCAATGGCGCGGTCTATATGGAGCGCTACCTCCAGAAGCCGCGCCACATAGAGTTGCAGGTCGTGGCCGATTCTCACGGCAACGTCGTGCACCTCGGCGAGCGTGACTGCTCGCTGCAGCGCCGCCACCAGAAGATCCTCGAGGAAGCCCCCTCGCCCGCCCTGTCGGCCACCGAGCGCGCGGCCATCGGCGAGACGGTGAACAAGGCCATCGCGGCGATCGGCTATCTCGGCGTCGGGACCATCGAGTTCCTGTGGGAGGACGGCGAGTTCTTCTTCATCGAGATGAACACCCGGCTGCAGGTCGAGCATCCGGTGACCGAGATGATCACGGGCGTCGATCTGGTGCGTGAACAGATCCGTGTGGCGGCCGGCCTGCCGCTGTCCTTCACCCAGGACGACATCCATTTCGAGGGCCACGCCATCGAGTGCCGGATCAACGCCGAGAACGCCGACACCTTCACCCCGTCGCCGGGCACGATCACCGATTTCCATGCCCCCGGCGGCCTGGGCGTGCGTTTGGACAGCGCCATCTTCGCCGGCTATTCGATCCCGCCCCACTACGACAGCCTGATCGGGAAGCTTATCGTGCACGGGCGCGACCGGGCGGAATGCATCGCCCGGCTGAAGCGCAGCCTCAACGAGATGGTCATCGGCGGCATCGACACCACGATTCCGCTGTTCCAGCGCCTGCTGGCCGAGCCCGACATCCTGTCCGGCGACTATGACATCCACTGGCTGGAACAGTGGGCCAAACGGCGCGCGGGCCAGCCCTGAGCGGAGCGCCGGTGACCGGCATCCCGATCGAGCTGCTGCTGCGGGCCTATCGCCAGGGCTATTTTCCCATGGCCCGCACCGCCGACGACCCCGAGGTAGACTGGGTTCGACCTGATGTTCGGGGCGTGATCCCGCTGGAGGGCTTTCACCTGTCGGCCCGGCTGGCGCGGACGGCGCGCGGCACGGACCTGAAGGTCCGGATCGACACGGCCTTTGCCGAGGTCATCTCCCTGTGCGCCGAAGCGACGCCGGACCGGGACGAGACCTGGATCAACACCGGAATCCGCGAGGCCTTCGAGCGGCTGCACCAGCTGGGCGTCGCACACAGCGTCGAGGTGTGGGACGGAACACGGCTGGTCGGCGGGCTCTACGGTCTGAAGATCGGCGGGGCCTTCTTCGGCGAAAGCATGTTCAGCCGCGCTACCGACGCCTCCAAGATCGCCCTCGTCCATCTGGTGGGACGGTTGAAGCGGGCAGGGTTCGGGCTGCTGGACGCCCAGTTCGTCAATCCACACCTGGAGCAGTTCGGGACCCGACCGGTGCCGCACGACGACTATATGCGCCAGCTTGATCTGGTCGTGGCGATCAAGCCCGACATGGCCGCATTTCTGGCGGAGATGTCGGGCCCGGAGGCGGTCGCCTATGCCCGGCAGCCCACGACCCAGGCGTCATAGACCGGATGCTGGATGCCGCTGACCCCGGGTGACGAGGCGAACATCCATCCGCGGAACAGATCGCGGGATTCCTGCACCGCCCCCGCCCGTGGCTGAATGGTGACTTCCAGATAGGCGATGGCGTCGCGGCCGCGCTCGTCGGACGCGGAGACCTCGCAGGCCCGTGCGCGAAAGATGAGTGTCTTGTTGAAGGCGACGGGCCGGCCGTTGACCTCGACCTCGAACCGCATGGACTCCGCTGTGACCTTGTCGACCGCCTGGATGATGGCGACGGGGCGGCGTTGACGGCGACCCGGAGGCCCATTGGGCTCTGCTTCAGCAGCTTCAGCCCGCGCCTCCTCTTCCGCCCCTTCTTCGGTCTCTTCCTCCCCACCCTCCTGGCCGGCTCCGGCCGGGGCACCCTCACCTCCCTGCTGGGCGGCGGCGACGGCCTGGGCGATCGCGTCCGCGCCACCCGGAGGCGTGACCGGCACCGGACGGTCGGGGGCCGGCTGGGCCGCGGGCTCGGGCTCGGTGGGGGTCTGCGCCGGCGGATCCTGCACCGGAACCGCGTCCTGGGGCAGGTCATTCCAGGCCGAGGTCACACCGACGCCGGCGAGGGCCAGGACCGAAAACCCCGCGAGCAGGGCGAGGCGCAGGTTCGGTTTCACTCGGGCCTCCAAGCCTCATAGTCGCCGTCGGCCTTGGGGCGACGTCCTTCACCGGCCAAAGACCCGGGGGGCAGCCAGGCCATCGGCGTGCCAGTGAGATTCGGCATATGGCCCCGCTCCCAGGCCTTTCGCAGCAGCGGGTCCTCGCTGGGCGGTTCGTCGAAGGTGTAGCGCAGCCAGCCGTGCCAATCGGGCGGCACCTTCGAGGCGTCGGCATAGCCGTTGTAGAGCACCCAGCGGCGACGACGGCCGTCGTAGCTCTTGGTGTCGCGCGACTGGAAATAGCGGTTGCCGAACTCGTCCGTGCCCACGTGATCGCCGCGGCTCTTGACGGTCACCAGGGTGCCGATCGTCGCGCCGTTCCACCAGCCGAAAAGTTTGTTCAACACGCGTACGGCTTCCTCTGACGCCCCGGGCGGGCGCGACGCGATCATAGAAACCGACGCCGTCCGCGTCCAGCGTGGACCTTTGCGTCGACGACCCCACATCTTGTGGGTGAACGGCAATCGTACCGCCAGATTTATTGCGCGAACTGGCTCACGAGGCCTAGACTGAGGTTCCGACCCCAGCGGAGACGCGGGCATGCCAACGACCTCCTCACTTGCCGACCTCGCCGAGGGCGTGCGCCTGATCGATCGGGAGGTCGCGCACGGCGGCAGGATGGTCGTCGTCGCCGCGCCGGCCGACTGGTCCGCCGCGCGCCTCGACGCCTGGATCGACTGGGTCGGCGGCGTGGACGGCGACCTCTTCGATGAGATCCCGGCACGACTGCAGGAGCTGGGCGCGTCGGCTGCTGACGCCGGGGACCTGACCGCCGCCGTCCGGCTGGGCCTTGTGGCCTTCACGGTGCCTGAAGGTCTCCCGGAGACCATCGACCCGCAGGACGCCGGGGGGCGCTTGCGTATGGTCAGCCATCTGGCCCGCCGGCGCGGGGCGCGTCTGGCAGCGGGGGCCGTGGCGACGGCATCGCGAGCCCTCACGGCGGTTTCAGAGGCGGTGCGCCGCTGCGAAGGTCCGGATGCCGACTGCGGCGACCCCCTGCGCAATCCGGCCCTGGCACGGGCCGCCTGGGCGGCGCTGAAGGCGGGTGCCGATCATGCCGAGATCGCCCGGGCGATCGGCGGGGAAGTCTTCGAGGCCGAGGTGCCTGATCCGGCCGCGCCCCACCTGCTGGACGTGCGGCTGGCCCGCGACGCCCTGCCTGACGCCACCGACCCGATCATCGTCGGCCTTCTGGCAGGCGATCTGGGGGTCCGGTTCGAGCCGACCGGGCCGCTTTCGGCTGGTAATGCCGGGCTCGCGCTGGACCTGGCCGTGATGGCAGCGATGTTTGGAGCAGACGAGACCGCGGTGGGCGCGCGACTCGTCACCCTGGCCGCCCGGTCACTGACGGACGCCGGCGGGATCCTGACGGTGCAGCTGGCCGGCGTGGTCGAACGGGCCCTGGCCGCCGGCGACGTCGAGGCGGCCTGCGCGACGGTGGGCGCCCTCGCTGACGCCCTGGCCGGGGCCGTCCGGGCAACGGACCGCAAGGTGGACCTGTTCGGATGGGACCCCTCGGCCAACCTGGCCCTTGGACGCGGCCGATGGTCGGCTGTCGACATCTTCGAGACGGCAGACGGCGAGACGGGGCGGCGGCTGGAGCCCCATCTGGCTGCCGCCCTGGCGCGGGTCGATCCGGCGCTGGTTGAGGCGGCCGAGCGTCGGCTGTTCGGACGGCGCACGCTGGCGGACGCGCCCGGGATCGATCACGCCGCCCTGCGTCGGGTTGGCCTCACCGACGTCGAGCTGCAGGCGATGGAGATCGCCCTGGATCAGGTCGAGACGCTGGATCAGGCCCTGGCTGAGCCCTGGCAGGACGCCGGCTTCCTCCGTGACGTCCTTGGACTTGACCCCGGTGAGCGCCGGGTCCTCGGCCGTCTGGGCTTCGACGCCTCTGCCGTCCAGCTGGCCGAGGCCCACGCCCTGGGCGTCGCGACCCTGGCCGGTTGGGCCGATGCCCCGACGGCGCTGACGCCTTTTCTGGACGACGCCGAGGGCGTCGCCTCGTCTCTGGCCGATGTGATCGCCCCCCACAGCGACGCGCCGGACCTGCGGCCCCGCCTGATCGACTGGCGCACCACGCCGCAGGAGGCTGTGCGGTTGCTGGAGGCGGCGGCCGCGCGCGGCGATGCCGGACTGCGCCTTGCCCGCGCCGCGCCGCCGGCCGATTTCGCCCTCGACCTGCGCCCCGTCGAGGACACGCCCGCCCGGCGTCCCGAACCCGCTTCGGCCCCAGCCCCGGCAGAGCGTGTGGTGGAGCGGGTGGTCGAACGGGAACGGGCGCGGCGAAAGCTGCCCGACCGGCGCAAGGGCTACATCCAGAAGGCGGCCGTGGGCGGCCACAAGGTCTACGTCCACACCGGCGAATACGAGGACGGTGAGCTGGGCGAGGTCTTCATCGACATGCACAAGGAAGGTGCCGCCTTCCGCAGCCTGATGAACAATTTCGCCATCGCCGTGTCGATCGGCCTGCAATACGGCGTGCCGCTGGACGAGTTCGTGGACGCCTTCACCTTCACCCGGTTCGAGCCGTCCGGCCGGGTAACCGGCAATGACTCGATCCGGTCGGCGACCTCGATCCTCGACTACATCTTCCGCGAGCTGGGCGTGTCCTATCTGGATCGCCAGGACCTCGCCGACGCGGCCGCCGGCGGGGATCGCGACGGCTTCGTGCCGGCCGAGGCGGAGGCCGAGGCCGTGCCGGCGGCGAGCCTGATTTCCAAGGGCTTCGCGCGCGGCGCGGCGCCGGACAATCTGGTGGTCCTGCCCTTCGGGCGGCCGCGCGAGGAGCGGCCGGCCGCACAGGCCGCCACGGAAGGCGAGGCCCCCTGCCCCGCCTGTGGCGATCTGGCGGTCCAGCAGCGTGGCGCCGTCAGAGTGTGCGACACCTGCGGAACCACCGCGCGATCTCAGGGACAACCTGCCGGCCAGGCCTGATTCTTGCAGTGTGCCGCGGGCCCTGTTGGAGTTTCCCGCATGTCCCGCCCCATCCTGACTGCCTTCGTGACCCTGGGCCTGGTCTCGGCCATCCAGATGCTGGGTGCCGCCCCCGCGCAGGCTCAGAACGCGGGCCAGATCGCCCGGGTGCAGGCGGGCCGCAGCTGTGCGGGCTGCAACCTGTTCCAGGGCGACTTCACCGGGTTGGAGGCGCGCGGCCTGAACCTGTCACGCAGCCGGTTGCGCCAGGCAGCGCTGTCGCTGGTCGTCATGAACCGCACCAACTTCTCGGGCGCCGACCTGAGGGACGTCGACGCCTATGGCGCGGTCTTCTCCAGCTCCAACTTCTCGGGCGCCGACCTGACCAATGCCGGCTTCGTCGGAGCTCATCTGGACGGCGCGACCTTTACCGGAGCGCGGCTGGGTGGGGCCAATTTCTCGGGCGCCCAGATGCACGGCGCGCGCGGATTGACGCAGGCACGGCTGAATCAGGCCTGCGGCGACGAAGCAACCCGCCTGCCGCCGGGACTTCGCATTCCCGCCTGCTGAGCGACCCGGACCTTACGTCGATTTAAGTAGGGATCGCGCCGCTTTAGGATCAATGAGGAAGTGTGACAAAGTTGGCTCGCCCCTCCCTGTTCCTCCTCGTGGCCTCGGCAGCGCTGGCCGTGACGACCACCGCCGTCCGCGCGCGCGAGCTTGCGCTGCCGACTGATTGCGAGGTGCAGGACGGGTTTGTGGTCAAGCCGCAGACCCCCTACTACAGTCAGGATCCTGACGTGGCGCGCACCGTGTCGCTGGGCGGCTCCTGCGTGCGGTGCGAGCTCTCGGGCCGCGACCTCTCCGGCGCCACCTTCATCTCGGCGACCTTCACCGGCTCGACCCTGGTCGGGGCCAATCTGCGCGGCGCCGAGCTGGTCGGCTCCAACTTTTCGGGCGCCGACTTCTCGCGCGCCGATCTGCGCGGAGCCACACTGGTGGGGGCCAACTTCGGCTCGGCCCGGTTCGTCGGCGCCAGCATGGCTGGCGTGGAGGGCATGGGTTCGGTCTTCACAAGCGCCGATCTGACGTCCGCAAATCTGAGCGGTGCCGAACTGGCAGGCGCCAACATGAACGGCGCCGTCCTGCGGCGGGCCAACTTGGCGGATGCGGAGTTGTTCGGCACGACACTGGCCAACGTCGACGCCCGGTCGGCCAACTTCCACGGGGCCTCTGTCGACGCGTCCAATCTGTCGAACGGGAATTTCGGCGCAGTCGACTTCCGCGAGGCCTCGCTGGACGGGGCGCGCCTGACCGGCGGAAGCTTCGCCGGCACCAACTTCCAGGGTGCCACCTTCGAACGCACCGACATCCGCGGGACGGATCTGTCCGGCGCGCGCGGCCTGACCCAGGGTCAGGTCTCGGATGCCTGCGGTGACGCCTCGACGCGCCTGCCGCGCGGCCTGACGGTCAACGTCTGCCGGGGACGGATGGCGACCACCCGCCCGCCGCAGCCGCCCCGCGCGCCGGCCTCGCCCCGGGTCCGAAACGTCGTCGTCGCCGACCGCTGACCCCTATTTGAGCGGCAGGGCAGTGCGGATGTGCACGTCCTTCAGTTGACGGTCCGCCGCCTCGGTCGGGGCGTTCATCAGCAGATCCTCGCCCTGCTGGTTCAGAGGGAAGGCGATGACCTCTCGGATCGCGGTCTGATTGGCCAGCAGCATGACGATGCGGTCGATGCCCGGCGCGAGGCCCCCGTGCGGCGGCGCGCCATAGCGGAAAGCGTTCAGCATGCCGCCGAACTGGTCCTCGACCACCGAGGCGTCATAGCCGGCGATCTCGAAGGCCTTGAGCATGATCTCGGCCTTGTGGTTCCGGATGGCACCCGAGCACAGCTCATAGCCATTGCAGACGATGTCATACTGATAGGCGCGGATGGTCAGCGGGTCCTGGGTCTCCAGAGCCTCCAGCCCGCCCTGCGGCATCGAGAAGGGGTTGTGGCTGAAGTCGACCTTCTTCTCTTCCTCGGACCATTCGAACATCGGGAAGTCGACGATCCAGCAGAACTTGAACTGGTCCTCGTCGATCAGCTTCAGTTCCGTCGCCACGCGGGTACGGGCCAGGCCCGCAAATTTGGCGAAGGTCGCCGGCAGACCGGCGGCGAAGAAGGCCGCGTCGCCCTTGCCAAGACCCAGCGCCGTCATCAGGAGGTCGGTCGGCTCCTGACCCAGGTTCTTGGCGATCGGCCCGCCCCAGGCGCCCTGGTCGTCGGACCAGAAGATGTAGCCGAGGCCCGGCTGGCCCTCGCCCTGGGCCCAGGAGTTCATCCGGTCGCAAAAGGCGCGGCTGCCGCCGGTCGGGGCAGGGATCGCCCAGACGGCGTTCTTCTCGTCCGCCCCCAGGATCTTGTTGAACAGGCCGAAGCCGCCGTCGCGGAAGTGATCCGAGACGTCCCGCATCTTGATCGGGTTGCGCGTGTCCGGCTTGTCCGTGCCGTACCAGGCCATCGATTGGGCATAGGTCAGGCGCTCGAAGCCGGCGTGCTCCATGGTCTGGCCGAAGTCGTTGGTGAAGCTGTGGGTTCCGGCAATCGGCGATACCGCCTTGCCGTCGGCGAACTCCTCGAACACGCCGTGCATGACGGGTTCGATGGCCGCGAACACGTCCTCCTGGGTGACGAAGCTCATCTCGACGTCGAGCTGGTAGAATTCCAGCGACCGGTCCGCCCGCAGGTCCTCGTCGCGGAAACAGGGGGCGATCTGGAAATAGCGATCGAAGCCCGAGACCATCAGCAGCTGTTTGAACTGCTGCGGGGCCTGCGGCAGGGCGTAGAACTTGCCCGGGTGCAGACGGCTGGGCACCAGGAAGTCGCGCGCGCCCTCGGGGCTGGAGGCCGTCAGGATCGGGGTCTGGTACTCCAGGAAGCCCTGATCGACCATGCGGCGGCGGATCGAGCTGATCACCTGCGACCGCAGCACGATGTTCCGGTGCAGGGTCTCGCGGCGCAGGTCGAGATAGCGGTGCTTCAGCCGGATCTCCTCCGGATACTCCGGCTCGCCGAAGACGGGCAGAGGCAGTTCGGCGGCCTCGGACAGGACCTCGACGGCCTTGACCCGCACCTCGACCTCGCCGGTCGGCAGGTTGGCGTTGACCGTGCCCGCCTCGCGCAGGACGACCTCGCCGTCGATGCGAATGACGCTCTCGGCGCGCACCCGTTCGACGACGGTGAAGCCCGGCGTCTCGGGATGCAGCACCAGCTGGGTCAGTCCGTAGTGGTCGCGCAGGTCGATGAACAGCAGGCCGCCGTGGTCGCGCTTGCGATGCACCCAGCCGGACAGGCGGACGGAAGACCCCGCGTCTGCCGAACGGAGGGCGCCGCAGGTATGGGAGCGGTAGGCGTGCATGGCGGTCATCGTCTTGGAAATCGGGCCGGAAACGGCGGAATTCGGGAGGCCGGAAGGGCGCACCATCGCCCCGCAAAGTCAAGCCGGGCCGTCCCCAGACGCGGGCCGGGCGTCCCCGAAACGACCCACAGCCGCACCCTGCATCGCCGCCGACTCTGCTATGGGGCGGGCATGCCGACCGACGACTCTCCCGACAGACAGATGCGCCTCGCGCTGACGCGCGAGGCCGAAGACCGGGCGGCCGGTTTCGTCGTCTCGACCAGCAATGCGGCGGCGGCGGCGCGGCTGGACCTCTGGCCCGACGGCCTGATGCCCGTGCTGGCCCTGACCGGCCCGGCGGGCAGCGGCAAGAGTCTGCTGGCGGCGCGCTGGGCAGAGCGGGTCGGCGCCGTGCCGATGCACGGCGCGGAGGCTGCCCTGCTGGACCTGCTGGAAGTCGAGGGCCGTCCGATCCTGCTGGACCGCGCACCCGAC